>DATHOO010000259.1:0-7082 GCA_035484815.1 Candidatus Acidiferrales bacterium | reverse complement strand
ATCATCAAAACGTTCGGCACCGGGGACCACGGCTTTGGCTCGGTAACGCTCAGCGTCGCGCCGAGTTCGCATTAAAAACGAGCAGCTTAATGCGTCGGCGGTGCTCTAGACTTGGCAGGATTTACGAAGCTAGCCGGTCCTTCGACTACGCTCGGATGACAATGCTAGCCCCCTCAAGATGACAATGCTGATGCCCCTCAAAGCGAAGCGTTACCGTTTCTTATTGTCCGGGGCGAAGTGCGCCGCTTCGAGGCTGTTGCTTAAGTACAGACCGTTGTTGAAACTGTACTGATACTTCGCGCCGCCGCTCGGGGTGTACGAGTAGACGTCGACCTCGGTGTTTGAATCGTCGCCGACGACGAAGTGCTTGCCGCTTGCATCGAGCCCGCCGAAGAGCGATTCACCGTGGAGCGGCGAGCTGCTCACGAGCCTGCACGCCGGGTTACAGTCGCGGTAAACGTAGAGCGTGCCGGTCAGATCGATCGATCCCAGGTTGCCCTTCGTGTCGATAAAAAGGCCGCCATAGTAGCTGTTCGAAGTACCCGTTGCCACTTCGCCCGATCCGGTGCAACCCTTAAAGTACACGAGAACGAAGCCCTCGAAGGCCTGTTGCTCCGCGGCCAGCCAGCAATCGCCGTTCTTGGCCATCACGACACCGCCGCCGAAGCCGGTGACGGCCGAATTGGTCATCGGAGCTCCGCATCCGCCCGCTTTCGAACAGAGTACGACCGCGCCGGTGCCCTCGGTGCCGCTTTGAAGCTCGCCGACGAGCACGTTCCCGCGCAGCGCGTCGGCGCTGTACGCGTCTTCGGGTTGGCTGCCCTCGATTTCAGCCTGCCAGGCCAACGCGCCACACTTCGGTTTGAAGACGTTTATTGAAAAATTGCCGTTGTCGTTTGGCGTGGAGGCGGGAATCATGACGTCACCCTTCGTGTCGACGCCGAATCCGTTCACCGAGTCGAGGTAGTTCGACGGTGTGCCGAGCGAGCACGCCGGCGGCTCGTTGCCGGTGTTCGGGTTGGCAAATCCAAACACCTGATCGCCACTAAACTCACTCGCATAGATGAGCTTCGATTTCTTCCCTGCCGGAACGATGCGATCGCTCAGATGGAGCCGCGCAATACCTGCGGGATGCATCCACGGCGGCATAAGGCTGCGCGCAACCACTCTCGCACTGGGGAGCGACGAACTTTGCGGCGCAACGCCGGCTGCCGAGCAGCCCGCCAGAACGGCAGCCGCTACCGTAATGCCGATCGCGGATGTTGTCAAACGCATTGGCTGAATCTCCTTCTCTAGTTTAAAGCTCTCTGTAGATCTTCGATTAAGTCGGCGACATTCTCAATCCCAACGGAATAGCGCACGAGCGTGTCGGGAATTCCCATGGCGGCGCGCTGGGCGGCGGTGCACTCCACATGACTGGTAGTCGCCGGGGTGCCGGCCATCGTTTCAACGTGGCCGAGCGAAGCGGCTTTGCGTGCGAGGCGAAGGCGGTCCAAGAAGGCCGTCACACCGCGGCCGGCGGTATCGCGGATCGTGAAGCTCAGCATTCCACCAAAGCCACGCATCTGTTTAGCTGCGGTATCGTGGTTCGGGTGCGATTCCAACCCTGGATAGAAGACGCGATCGACCGCGCGATGGCTCTCCAAGAAGCGCGCAACGGCGAGCGCATTTTCGTTTTGGCGCGCAACGCGTAGTTCCAAGGTTCTGATGCCGCGGGCCAAGAGGAAGGCCGCGAACGGATCGAGCGCAGCGCCGTTGATTTCGCGGTAACGAAAGACGCGAGTGACCAGCTCCGTAGATCCCGCGATCGCACCGCCTAATGCGTCGCCGTGACCGCCAAGAAACTTCGAAGCGCTGTGGACGACGAGATCGGAGCCGAGTTTCAAGGGATTCTGATTGATCGGCGTCGCGACGGTGTTGTCGGTGACGACGAGCGCACCAACTGTGTGGGCCGCATCAGCTAATTTTTGCAAGTCCACGACTTTAAGCGTGGGATTGGTGGGGCTTTCGAGGTAGACGAGGCGGCAGCCACGCGCAATCGCTCGCTCGAGCGAGTCTTCGTCGATGGGATCGTACAGCTCAACCGAAATACCCATTTGCGGCAGAAACTCGGTAAATATTCGGTGCGTACCACCATAGGTGTCGGTGATGGAGACGACTCGATCTCCGGGGCGCAAGAGCGCTCCGAGCGTATTGCTGATCGCCGCCATTCCCGAGGCAAAGCTCGTTGCCGCCTCTGCCTCTTCAAGCCAGCGCACTTTTTCCTCGAATACGTTGACGGTCGGATTGCTGTTTCGCGAGTAGATGTGTCCGGGGCGGAGCCCGAGCGCTACGTCGGCCCATTCATCGGCACTCGGATAGTCAAAAGATATCCGCGCAACGATCGAGAGATGTGACGAGCCGTTGTCTTTCGGTCCTTCTTCACCCGCCCAAACGCCAATAGTCGACTGCCTCAACGACGCCTTTCCTTGCGATTGTCGCAACAGCGAACGTAACCGGCATCGGAGCCGGCTCTGACCCTATGATACAATGGTTTGCGAGCGAGAGGACAGCGGAATTCTGCGCAATCATGGCTCGCTTTTTTAGAATTCGAGGGACATATGGCCGGAAACCGCAGAATTGATTCGCTCGATCCAGTCGACTGTACGATTCTGGAAATCTTGCAACGCGAAGCGCGAGAATCGTTCACTCGCATCGGCGAACAGGTCGGCCTTTCGTCGGCGGCCGTCGCTGCGCGGATGCGGCAGCTCGAGGACGCGGGCGTCATCGCCGGGTACCACGCCGAAGTCGTTGCGGCGCGCGCCGGCTTTCCGATCATGGCGTTTCTTTTAGCGCGCTCGACGGGCCCGGACGCTCGCTTCAGCGCTGTCGTGCAGTCGCGCCCGGAGATCATCGAGTGTTACCGGGTGACCGGTGAAGTCTCGTTCGTGATTCGCGCGGTGCTCTCCAAGGTCGAGCATCTCGAAGAGCTCATCGACTATCTCGAGCAGACCAGCTACGTGACGACGTTGGTCGTGCTCTCGGTTTCCCTCAAACGTCCCGGTCTGTCGCTGGTCCGAGGCCGCCACAGTGCAACCAAGCGCGACCGAGGGGTGTAGTCTACTGCAAAGAAATCTGAGGGAGAATTATGAGCGAGCGAGTTGAAGGCATCGATCCGAGCGTGCCGCCGTCGGGTACCGGCTGCGTTGAATGTCTCGCCGAGAAGAGCTGGTGGTTCCACCTTCGCCGCTGCGCGCAGTGCGGTCATATCGGCTGCTGCGATCAGTCACTAGGAAAACACGCCACCGCCCATTTTCATGCAACCGGCCACCCCATTATCGCGAGCTTCGAGCCGGGGGAAGCATGGTTCTACAACTACGCGACCGAGGATTTCATGCAAGGGCCGCATCTCGCGCCGCCCCGCTCGCATCCGAACGATCAACCCACGCCGGGTCCGCGCGGACGCGTACCTGCGGATTGGGAGTCGGAGCTGAGCTAACGAAGAGGCCCGCCGTAGCGGGCCTCAACCTTATGACAGGGGGTTACTGAATCGTAATGCTGATCGGCGTGGATGCGACGCCGTTCGCAACGACGACCAGCGTGCTGGCGCCCGTACCGATCGTGGACGGCACGTCGAACATCGTCGATACTTTCCGATTCGATGCTACACCCATAAACGTGGTTCCGTGGGTGCGGCAGTAGACGACGCGACTCGAAGCATTGTTCGTGATCCGCACAAGCGGGAAGTTCGAAGCCTCCTGCGCGTCGTCGCCGTACATGTTGTTCTGCGTCATTCCGTTGAAACGGCGCCCGGTGATCATGTAGGTATTGCCGTGCGTAAGCGTCTTGGGCACCTTCGTGACGTCCGGAGCGGTCCCGGCTCCACCGCCGCTTCCGGCCGTATAGATCTCGATGTCGGTAGACCCATCGATTTCGAGGATCTGCCCGGTGGGCAACAACAGCAACCGGGTGTTGTAGGTTGAGTCATTCGGTGCATTTGGCGGAGCTGCAATGTTCTTGAGCTTCTTGCCGTTGAACAGATAGTAGAGCGTCGGCGCGTTATAGAGTCCCGGACTGGCCGGGATCATGACTTGGCCATTGGTCAACACGCTCGATGGACCGTCGGCAACGTCGTACTGCTGGCCGCCGACGATGGGGAAGTTTGGGCCTGCCACCCAGCTGCCGCTGCCGCTGTTCGCGGTATAGATCGCCGAAAGGCCGTTCGCACCGGCGACGAAGACCGTGCCGTTCGGGCGCAGCGTGGAAGGACCGATCTCGAAGCCGGCCGTCAGATTCATCGGCGTCTGACCGGCCGCCGACCACGAATTCGAGCCTTCGTTGTAGGTTTGCGCGTCGGGTGCATCGGCGACCTCTGCGTCGAGCATGTTACCATTCGGAAGCAATGCCCAGCCTTCTTCGCTGTTCTCATCCTGTTTGCCATTGCTAGGGCCGCTCTGCGTCCACGAGAGTTGCTTCTCGTTGAAGAGCGCCTGCGTCGAGTAACAGCAGTTGCCGATCATGTAGGTTCCGTTGGGGAGCACGGCGCTCTGTCCGTCACCGATTTCGCCCCAGCCGCTCGGAGGCGAAACGGCCGTCCAGGCATTCTTTACCGGGTCGTAGATCGCACCGAGATTCGTCTCTTGGGGCGCACACGCGCCCCCATTATACTCGCCGCCGTTAGCGATGAGTTTGCCGTCGGGGAGCACCGCCGATGCAAAGTAGAGCGGTGCGTAGCTCGAAGGCATCGAGGCCATCTTCGTCCAGGTTCCGTCGCTGTAGTTGCCGCTCTGGTCCGGCGCCAAGCTATACCAGTTCGACGTACAGTAGTCGTGAACCATAACCGTGCCGTCTGTCATGAGCATTGGGGTATCGGGACCGTTCGTCCATGCCGCCGTGGACGAAAGCTGCTGCCATCCGCCCGCGCGAGCGCGAGCGCGCATGGCGGCCGTTATCGCGTGGCGCCGCGGTGGTGGATGCGGTGGCGTGTGCATCAAGCGCAGAAAGCGGGGGCTGCGTATTCCCGAATCCGGAAGATGCGCGCTCGGAGCGAACGCTCCGGCCGTATTCGTCGCGGGGGAAGCGGGATTGCCGCCGCTACACGCCGCGAGAATTGACGCGGCAACGGCGGAGAGAACAAGGTACGAACCTCGCATGGATACCTCCTGAGAGAGTAGACCCGCTCTATATTGGCGCCTAGCGCGTCATAACCCGTTCGCCATCAGCGTTGCAAAGAGCGGGATGAACGCAAAAACCGCAACTTGCGCCCAGAGCAATCCCCGAACTCGCCAATACTCCGCATTTGACAACGCCAAGGATCCATCCGGCCCTTCGCGGCGGCTCCATCGTAGATAGGCGACCGTGCCGGGAATTGAGAGCAAGCCGAGGGTTACAAAGAGCGCCATCTTGATCCAGAATACGGGGTTGTGCAGATAGAATGCGGCGCCCTTGAGCCCGAAGAAAAGCAGCGACACGCCGCTTGCGATTACGAAGCCCGCGGCGATGCCGTAGAAGCGATCGACGATCTGCAGTTGGTGCAGCATGCCCGGCGGAAAGACCTTTCTAAAGAGAAAGAGTTCGCCGGTCAGTAAGCTCGCGAGCGCGAAGATGCAGATGAAGTGCGCGTAGTGCAGCAGAGCATCGCGCTCGATCATGACGGGCTTTCCCGACTGTGCTTAACGCTTCTTGCGGCTGCTCGTCTTCTTGGACGCGGCGGGTTTCCGCACCGCCGCCTTTGATCCGGTCTTTTTCCGAGCCGCTCCCGCACGTGCTCCGCGCTTTGCCATAACCGCTTCCTTGAGTGCCTTTGCAGGGAGGAATTTAAAGACACGTTTCGCCGGAACTTTTACCTGTTCGCCGGTTGCTGGATTGCGCGCCATGCGGGCTGCACGATCACGTACTTTAAATTGGCCAAACCCCGGAATCTTGACCGCTTCACCCGACACGACTGCGGCCTGGATGTCGTCGAAGACACCGTCAATCAGGGTGACGGCATCCTTGCGCGACAGCTCGAGGCGATCGACTGCCGAGCGCACCAAATCTAGTTTGTTCATCGGTCCCTTTCGCTTGAAAGTGTAGCCGCTTAAACGAAATGCTTCGCGGTGCTTGCTACGAAATGATGATGGACTCCTTGTCTGAAAACAATCCGCCAATGCCCGCCAAGCTCGTCAGGTTTGAGCCCGGCCCGCTCCGCGGCAGCATCGCCGTTCCGGGTGATAAGTCCATCTCGCACCGGGCGCTGATTACGGGCGCCGGCAGCAGCGCGCCGCTGCGCATCGCGAATCTCAATCCCGGGCGCGACGTACGCGCGACGCGCGACGCATTGGCGGCGCTCGGCGTACGTTTTGGCAGCGAAGGCGCCGATGTGGTCGTAGTGGGGGGGCGTCTCGCGTCGCCGGCGGCGACGCTGGATTGCATGAACTCGGGATCGACGGTCCGCATGCTGCTGGGCGCCTGTTCCGGCGCGGGGGTTGAGGCGCGTTTTGACGGCGACGAATCCCTGCGGCGGCGTCCAATGGAACCGGTCGCCGCGCAATTGCGCGCCTTTGGAGCGCGAATAAAGAGCACCGGCGGCCGCCTGCCGCTCGCGCTGGCGGGGACGCCCCAGATCGAAACGCGCGAGTTCATTCTCTTGGCCCCGTCGGCCCAGGTAAAGAGCGCCCTGCTCTTCGCCGGACTCTTTGCCGATGTAGCAGTTGGAATTGAGGGAGATCGCGGATCGCGCGATCACACCGAGCGGCTGCTCCGCTATTTGGGTGCCGACATCGAATGGAGCGAACGCTCCGTGCGGCTGAGACGTGCGAAGCTCGCGAGCAAACCGGTCGAGGTCGCCGGCGATTTTTCGGCGGCCGCGTTCTTCATCACCGCCGCCACGATCACGCGCGGAAGCTCGATCGTCGTGCAGAACGTCGGGACAAATCCGACCCGGACCGGGCTCATCGACGCGTTGCGTGCGATGGGAGCGTCGATCGAGCTGCAGAATCCGCGAGTCGTCTCTGGCGAGCCTGTCGGGGAAATCGCCGCCGTATCGCGTCCGCTCCAGGGCACGAACGTGCCGGCCGACTTAGCGCTGCGAGCAATCGACGAGATCCCCCTTATCGCGATTG
>DATHOO010000258.1:0-3651 GCA_035484815.1 Candidatus Acidiferrales bacterium | reverse complement strand
TCCGTAATGACCGCACCTCCATACGAATGGCCGACCAACACGACAGGACCCGTTTGTTCGTCTATGGCGAGCCTGGTGATGGCGGCATCGCCTTGAAGCGAACTCGTCGGATTTTGAACGACGCTTACGTTGTACCCGTCTTTCTTAAGGATGTCGTAGACACCCCGCCAACCGGAGCCGTCGACGAAGCCGCCGTGAACGAGAACGACCGTGTTGATTCTGTCAGACGCCGAATTTGCCATTGCCAATCTCCGAAAATATGGAAGTCAAAGTGGGACGTTATCGAATTCCCGATGCGGGAGCGAACGTTAACCGACAAGGTGATCCTGACCTGGCGAGCGAGCGGCCAGCAGCAAACGACAAAAGTACGAAAGGCCACGCATGAACGCATACGCATTCCCTTCACTCGCCGCGATGGGCTTAGCGTTCGCAACCGGAATTGGAGTTGGGGTTGCGTTCAGCCTCGTGAAGCTACCGTCGCCCGCACCGCCCTTTCTTGGGCTCATCGGGCTCATCGGCATGTTCGTCGGCCAACGACTGTGGCCGATGTTGCAATACTTTGTTTCGCAGAAGCATTAGCGCGCAACCAACGCGGCCGCTAGCCCACAGAGCGCACCGCCGCCCACGAGCGCCGGCTCGGGCACCTTCCACAAGTAAAGAATTGCGAGAGCCGCGATGAGCACGACCAAACCGAAGGCGTCGTGAATTGTGCTGCGGGCGACCAAGAACGACGTGCCAAGCAGCACGCCGACGACGGCCACGGTGATGCCGCGGATGAGTCCCTGCAACCGGCCGCTGCTGCGATAGCGGCGCAAGAGCGGGGTTCCGAGCAGCACGAAAATCAGCGAAGGCGTGAAGATTCCTAGAGTCGCGGCGATAGCGCCCGCCAAGCGATGATTCAGGTATCCCACGAACGTGGCCATCACGACCACGGGTCCGGGAGTTACGATTCCAATGGCGACGGCATCCAAGAACGCCTGATTCGACAACCAATGATATTGGTCGACGACATACGCTTTGAGGAACGGCACGATGACGAGCCCACTACCGAACACGAGTAAGCCCGTTTTGAAGAAAAACCAGAAGATCTTCGGCACCGCGACACTTTGATACGTTGCTGCGACGATCGGTGCGATCGATCGAAGCCGGATCTCCCTCGGCTCGCGCGCCGCGGCGGGTTCGGCGCGGGCGTCCGTCGGCCGGTAGAACACGAAGATTCCCAAGGCGCCCGCCGTGAGAAAGAGCGCGATGAGTTCTCGTTGCACCACGATCGTGATGGCACAGGCGAGACCCGCAAACGCATAGGCTATCCACTCCTGTCGGAGCGTCTTGCGGCCGAGGTCCCAACACGACTTAACGATGATCGCGATGACGACCGGGCCGACACCGTAAAAGATCGCTCGAAGCTGCCAGGTCGAGCCGAAGCGTACGTAGAGCGCCGCGACGCCCAGGACGATCGAGAACGGTGCCGCTGCAAACGCGACTGCGACGCACAATGCCCCGAAAACGCCGTGCTTGACGTACCCGCAATAGACGGCCAATTGATACGCGAGCGGCCCGGGACAGGCGGTCGCGATTGCAAGCCCTTCATCGTACTCGCGCGCGTCGATCCAGCCATACTTTTCCACGAGGTCGCGGCGCATGTAGTTCGCAAGCCCGACCGGGCCGCCGAAGCCGGTTAGCCCCAGCCGAAGGAAATACGCAACGAACGCTGCGAGTGAAGGAGGTCGCATCCGGAGCACTCTTCAGCGCGTTACCTGGTTAACGGCCGGCAATTCGACTACCGCGCTCGAAGAGCCGTGCAAAGACTGCGCCAAAGAGAAATCCGCCGACGTGCGCCAAATAGGCCACACCGGTAGACTCTTGAGGCGCGATCGACCCGGCGTTCCATAGTTGCAGTAGGAACCAGAAGCCTATGAGGATCAGCGCCGGTATATACGTGACCCTGATAAATACGAAGATCACCAAGATGGTGCGAATGTTGTCGCGCGGGAACGTCACCAAGAAGGCGCCCATAACCGCGGCGATCGCACCGCTCGCACCGAGGTTGGGCACGGTGGAATGCGGCGCAAAGGCAACCTGCGCCGCGGCTGCGGCAAAGCCGCCCAACACATAGAAGATCGCGTAGCGCGCGGGGCCCATGGCGTCTTCGATTTCGGGCCCGAACGCCCAGAGGAAGACCATGTTTCCGAGGATGTGTGACCAGCTGGCATGCATGAACATCGCGGTCAAAATGGTGACTAAATCTTCGCCCGCAGCGACGTGCGCCGGAATCATGGCCCATTTCAGCACGAATGCGTCGCCATTGGTCAGCTCTACAATGAAGACGACAAAATTGATGACGATGAGCGTGAGCGTGACGATGGGAAAGCTCGTCGGGCGCCGCGATACGTCGGTTAGGGGGATCATGGACGCCTAGTGCCGGGATCGGCGTCGTACTCCATAAAGTCTCCTCGCAGGTTACGTTTTGTACAATCCGGTAATGCTGGCGGAGCCGAGAATGTGACCGCGTATGGCGAGGTCAAGATTCTCGACGTAAGCCGATCGCGGAAGCTTCAGCGTGGTGTCGAGCGCATAAACGGTGAATACGTAGTGGTGCACCTTGCCGGGCGGCGGACACGGGCCGTCGTAGCCACGATTCGACTTGCCGAAATAGATCGCCCAATCGTTGAGCACTTCGATGCCGTACTTACTCTTTTTCGTGCCGGCGTTTTGGGGCAGGCTCGCAGTCGTTGGCGAGACGTTATACATTCCCCAGTGCCAGAAAATCGCGGTCGTATCGAGCGTCAGTACCGCAAAACTCTTCGTCTTCTTGGGGACGCCGGCCCAGCTCAGCTGCGGCGATTGGTTGCCGCCCGAGCATCCTGAATGGTCGTACACCACGCTTGCCGGCAGAAAATGGTTATTTTTGAAGGTCGTGCTGCTCATGGTGAAGGGCGGCGGCGCGTTGCGGCTCATCGCCAGCGGAGTGTCCGTCGCAGTTTGCGGAATTGATGGTCCCGAACAGGCGCATACGAAGGGCACGACCGCCGCCACTCGCAGAAACCAAGGCGAAAATCTCATGCTCCAATCCTCCGACGAGGATGGGTTCGTTCGGCTCGTTCCCGTTCCATCCTAGCGTTAATGTTAACCAAAGTAACCTGAGGATTCTCAGCCTGCGTTGGGGAACGCGTGCGATCCTAAGAGCCTGACTACGCCGACAAAGGAACCGACGTACGTGCGCTTTTCGATGATTGCCGCGCTGGCCTCGGTTGCCGTGTTGACTGCGTGCAACGCGGCAACGAGTTCGCTTCCAATGACGTCGCCCGCGGCGTGCGCTCAGAATGTCCGGAAAGCCCTATTGGCTGTGCCGCGAAGCGCAGCCACCATGCTGCAGCTTGCAACGGCCGTGCCGCAGCCTGCCACGGCCGCACGGTTAGGGTTGTGGCCGCGCCGAGGTCCATCCATGCGCGTCTGTGGCGATGTGGGAAAGGGGTTTGCGCGCTGCCAAGCCTGGCTGCGCACCGATGTTCGAGGCGAGATGCAGCGGGGAGTTCCCGCAGGATATGCACCGAGCGACCTGCAGACGGCATACGAGCTGACGTCCGATAGCAAAAATAAGGGCGGCGGGGAGACCGTCGCCGTCGTCGATGCGTATGACGACCCGAACGC
>DATHOO010000257.1:0-19756 GCA_035484815.1 Candidatus Acidiferrales bacterium | reverse complement strand
ATCGCGATGGTGTTCGCGGCGTACTCCGGAACGCCGGCCAGCGTCTTTGTCGCCGATGGCGCCGGCGAAATCGTCACTGCGCCGGCGATCGATTTTGGATCGAGCGGATTCGAAAACGCCACGACCGGATCGCCGTCGGCGAAGCGGCTTCCACTATTGGGGCTGGGCTCCGGCGTCGGGAGGATCGCGAGTGCCGCGTAGGTGCGGATTGCGCCGTTGAACGCGTCGCTGCTCGCGCGGTTACCATAGAGCGGCTCGACTCCCGGATCGATGCGCAATGCGTACGTCGTCCCGCGGTGGAGTACGCGGCTGGGCTGCAAGTCGTAAACCCAGGTGTCGAGCGCCGGATTGAAGAGCGCCTCAGCGCCGGTTCCCGGGTACGGTGTGGGCTGCGCTTCGAGCGTAGCGCTCACGCCGACGCGATCGTTGCCGCCGGTAAGCGACGCATGCGCGCTCAACGATGCCGAATCCACCGCCGCGTTTGCCGTCACTTGAAGCTTCGGCGCAAGGCTGCTTGGGGCGGGCGTCGCTTCATCCTCGGCGCCTTGGACCTGCGGGAGGTTCGTGAACTTCAATGGGTCCGTTTCGAACGTCCAAGCGAGATCGTCATCGAGTTTATCGCCGTTGAGGTCCTGCAGCCCCGCGGTGAGCGTGATTCGCACGCGCGTTCCGACCGGCAGCGCTTGATCGGCGACGAACCCGATCATGCGCGGCGTAAGCACGGTAAAGTGCCCGCGCAACTGCGGCGCAATGCTCACGTGGCGGAGAACCTCGCCGGAGCCGGCAGCTGAGAGCGCCTGCACGGCAATCACCGGCTTGGCGAAGATCACGCGGATCTGCGCCAAGCTGTCGGCCTTCCCGGTTGGCGAGATCGATGCGATCCACGGCGGCAGCGAAGGCACCGCGAGCGCTTCGACCGGCGCGAGCCGCGCCGCGTTGCGCTCAGGCGGGGCGCACGAAGCGATCGCCGCCGCTACTACGGCCGCGCAACTAAGCCCGAAAGCCCGCAATGGCAATCTCCTCGACGGCAGCAACTCAAGCCCCTTCCGTCGTAGATTCCATCTGCCGGCAATGAAACTCTTTGCGCTTACGCTATCCGGTTGTGTGCTCGCGGCGACGATCGCGCTATATTTCACCGGCATCGACGTTGCCAAGCTCGCGCCGTCAGAAGGTTCGGTCACCTACACCGATCGGAATGGAAGCGTGCTCGGAACCGTGCTCGGCGCGGATTCCACGCAGGCCGCCATAGTGCCCCTGGCATCGATCTCGCCGGCCTTTCTCGACGCGATCGTCGCTGCCGAGGACGCGCGTTTCTGGCACCACGGCGCCGTCGACGTTCCGGCGCTCATCCGCGCGGCGCGCGATTACGCGATCTTCGGCGAAGCACGCAGCGGCGGCTCGACGATCGAAATGCAACTGGCGAGGTTGATCTCGCCGCCGCCCTACGACTCCGCTCAGGCGGACGGCGTTGGTCAACTCGAGCGAAAGTTGGCGCAGGTCGCAACGGCCGAGCGAATTGCCATTGCTTCGAGCAAAACGGCGATTCTCGAGGCGTACGTCAATCGCGTGCCGATGGGTGGAAATTTGTACGGCGTTGAAGCCGCGGCTCGCACGTACTTCGGCGAGCCGGCCGGCGATCTCGATCTGGCACAAGCCGCGCTGCTGGCGGCAATTCCCAACGATCCCGCGCGGCTCGTGCAAGCCGAGAACTGGCCCGCGCTGCGTGCGCGCCAGGGCTTCGTGCTGCGGCGAATGGTTGCGCTCGGCATGGTCACGCAAGCGCACGGCGATCGTGCCTCTGCCGAAACGTTCCGCATGCGCCGCCACGAGGTCGGAATCGCCGATGCCGCGCACGCGCTCTTCTTTCTCGATCGGCCGCGCGAGCGAAGAGGCCGAGTACGAACGACGATCGACGAAAGCCTCCAGCGTTTCGTCCAGGCGCAAACGCAAGACGTGGTCGCGGCGCTGCAGGCCTATCACGTCAGCGACGGCGCCGCGCTCGTCGTCGAGAACGCGACGGGAAACGTTCTCGCCTACGTCGGCTCACCCGACTACTTCTCAACTGAGGTCTTGGGACGCAACGATGGGGTGCAGGCATTACGCCAGCCGGGCTCCTCGCTCAAGCCGTTTACGTACGAGCTCGCGCTCGAGCGGGGCGCGATCCGGTCCACGACGATTCTCGCGGACGTTCCGGCAAGTTACGCGCTTCCCGGCGGCCGGCTCTATCAGCCCGACGACTACAGCGGGCGCTTCAGCGGACCGGTGCGAGTCCGTTACGCCTTGGCGAACTCGTTGAACGTTCCGGTCGTGGAAGTGCTCTCGAAACTCGGCGTCGGCATGCTGCTCGGGCGTTTGCGCGAGCTTGGCTTCGCGCATCTCGGACATCGGGCATCGTACTACGGCCTCGGTTTGACGCTCGGCAGCGGGGAAGTGAGTCTCTGGGAGCTCGTGCAAGCCTATGCGACGGTCGCGCGCAACGGCGACTTTGTGCCGATTCACCTTACGGCGGATGCGGCGGTCCTCACTCGCGCGGTTGGCGATCGCGCCTACTGGGCTTTGATCGCCGATATGCTGGCAGACCCCCACGCCCGCGCGAAGTCGTTCGGCGTTGGCTCGGTTTTGCAGATGCCGTTTGCCGCCGCCGTAAAAACCGGCACCTCCTCGGATTTTCGGGACACGTGGACGATCGGCTTCACGCGCGACTACACGGTGGGCACGTGGGTCGGCAACTTCGACGGCAGCCCAATGCGCGGCGTCTCCGGCGTCACCGGCGCCGGTCCTCTTTGGAACCGCATCATGCTGCACTTGTACGACCGCCGCGACGATCCGCCGGCATTCCCGCCGCCGATCGGCTTCAGGCGCACTTCTATCTGCGCAACGACCGGGCACGCGCCCTCTCGCGGCGACCACTGCGCGGTCGTCAAGGAGTGGGTTGCAGGCGGTGACGTCGTCGCGATTCGCCCGGTCAACGCGGCATCGCCGCTGCGGATCATTTTTCCGCACGACGGCGACGTCTTCGTGCGCAGCGTTCCGGCAAACGCGCTGCAAGTGCAAGAGGAGCAACTTGCGCTGCGTGCCGTCGACGCCGGCCGGCCGGTTCGCTGGAGCATCGGCGGCTCGTCGCTCCGGCTCGATGCCGGCGGCAATGCGTTTTGGTCGCTACGCCTCGGCACATGGCATATCGACGCAAGCGATGGCTCGCAGCACGATCGCGTTACGATTCGCGTCGTGCCGGCACCGCGCGCGGCGCGGCCCGGCTTTACTCGCACTCAGTAGAAGAACTGCTGCAGTTGACTGAAACCCGGTCCGAACGTCCAGCCCATGCGTTTGCTGGGATTGATGACCGGGGCCGGTTCGCCGATGGCGAATTTGAAGCCGGTAATCGTCTCGACGAGATTTCCGGTTTCGTCATAGACGACGATCGCGCTGCCCTGGCTGCCGTCGCAATAGTTCTGTTCGGTAACGAGGAAGAGCCCGTTGGTCGGATCGTTGGCGATGCCCGAGCCGCTTAATAGTTGCGAGGTGCTGCCGGTGCAGGGAAGCTGGACAAAGGTCCCGGTCTCTTTGGCGATATTGTAGAACTCGACTTGGGCATTGAGCTCGGTGTCGGTGGCGAAGATGCCCGTCGTTGAGTCGACCGCTATGCCGTTGACGAAGCCTGCGTGGAAGTAGCCGTTGTTAAAGCCGTTCCACTGCTTCTGCTTGCCGGTCCGCAGATCAACGACCACATTGATCGGTGCTGCGCCGCCGACTTCCCCGCCGTCCGGCGAGGTCGCGATGACGGCCTGGTTCGTCGCGGCATCTTGGCCGATTTGGGGCGTGTCGCCAAGCGAAAACGCACTCGGGTCGAGGTGAAAGACTTTGCCGAACGTATTCTTGGTAACGTTCGACTCAAAAAGGTCGGGGATGTCTTGGTTTTGTAGCTCGATCGCGAAGACGGCCGCCATGCCGCTCGTCTGATTCGGCCCAAGGGCTTCGACCTGAATGTCCTTGACCGGCGGAGTCCATTTTCCGGTGAACTTCGCCTTCGTCGGACTCATCAGGTTGTAGAAGCGCTTGGCAAAGAGCGAGCCCTTCGGCTGAACGTAACGCGTCACCAAACCGACGTCGCCGGTCACGATCGCGTTGAAGCTATCGGTCGTTCCGCTCGGCGGGGATTTCGGAAACGACTTGATGATGGTGCCGGTGTCCTGATCGAAGGTCTCGACGTTCGACGCGGTTGCAAGTGCGCCGTCGTTACCGTTCCGATCGATGTCAAAACCGAAGATCTGGCCGCCCTTGCTATTGAGAACCTTTCCGAGGCCGACCGCGTGATGCGCCAATGGGGATCCGGCAATACCCGAGGTACCGAGCGGCGGCGACACCGAAGTGCCGCCGCCGCAACCCGCTACGATCAGCGCAGCCGCGCAGATGCAGAATGACTTCAAAGCTTTATCGCTCCAAGACTTGCAGATTGTTATCGTTGTCGTCGTTGAAGTAGACTTTAGTGTCACTAGCGTTCATTCCCGTCGCGACGATGCCGAAGAGTGCACCTGATGCGCCTTTGTCGACGTTGCGCACGTCCATCAGTTTGCCGGTGGCCGAGAGCTCTACCATGAGATTTTGCCCGCTCGGATTGCCGGTGTTCCCGACAACGACGTTACCGTTGGGCAATAGCGCCGCGCTGATGGGACCGCTGAGCGGGCTCCCGGCGAAGACGAGACGCGCATCCTTTGCAGACGGCCCGGAGAAGGTTTTCCCGCCCTTGCCGACTTTGATGCCGCCTTGCGGAATGGCCGACACGTTCGAGAAGGCGACGACGGTGTTGTTCGTACCGTCGACGATATAGAGCTGGTCGCCGTTTGGATCGTACGTCAAACCGGAGGGACCCAAAATGCCGCCCGGCTTACCGTGATTCACCGCAAATCCCGTCGCGATCACGTCGTAGGTAAACTTCGATCCGAGATTGATTCGGATGATTTCCCCGTTGCCGGCATTGCTCGCGTAAAACGCTGGGTTTCCCGACGTCGGCTGGGCAAACGCCTGACCGAACGGGCGATCGAAAGGCTTGCCCTTGATGTTGACCTCGAGCTTGCCGGTAGCGGAGATCACCGGATTATCGTTGGCAGAGAAGGCCGCAGCCCAAATGTCGTCGGCGGGCCCTAAAGCCAGCGCATCGCATCCGGTGAGCGTCTTACTGTCCGAAACGAGCAGCGGCTTGGAGCCGGGCTTTGGATGCAGCGCGACGATCGTGAAGCCGGTGCCTTGGACGTTGTTCTTGGCGTTGAAATTGCAGACGACGAGATCGCCTTTGGCGAAGTCGCCGGTCGTTGAGGGCGCGACGGTGAGCCCGTAAGGGTTCAGCTGCCCGAACTTCGGATCGATTGTCGATCCGATCACCACTTGCTTCTTGAGCATCTTGAGAATCGAGAACTCTTTGGCCGCAGCCAAACGCGAGAGCGGCATCGTCGAGCCGCCGGTGGATTGGGCCGGCGGCACTGCGCCGCTCGCGCATCCCGCCACCAAGGAAAGCAAGATTGCGGCGGCGAGCCGCCGCTTGGATAGAGTAAGCATACTAACCTCCGGATGATGAGACTGGTCCCCTCAAACCTAGACCGGAGCCGTGAAAAAACTCTGAAACGTCCGCGCCACGGAGCGGCAAGTTTCGTGCGCGACGATGGCGCCGATGCAGAAGGATGCGCTCGTCGCCGTACGACGGCTCTTCGATGGCGATCGGCGCCGCCCCGCAGAAACCGAGGTCATCGAAACGCTGCTTCGCTTCGGTCGCGGCGCGCTGCTCTACGCCGCGCGCAGCCGTATTCGCGTGCTGTTGCTGCGCGCCGGCGAGCTTTATCGCGAAGCCTCCCAAGCGCTGACTCGCTTGGGTATAGACGTCGATGCATGGCCGGCACCTCCGGCCGGTCTCTTCGTCGTGGAAGAGCGCGCGCTGTATTTACGTTCGCGCAGTCCGATGACCGTTGCGCACGAGTTCGGTCATGCGCTCGATTGCGCGTTAGGCGGCGGCGTTTATCGCAGCGGAATCGATCCGCAGGTCCGCGCCCTCTTCCTAAATGCGGTGAGCTTCATTACGCCGTACGCAGCAACCGGCGTCGACGAATACTTCGCCGAATCCCTGCGCGCTTACGTCGAAGCGAACGATCCCGCGTCACCCTGGCCGCGAGCGACGCGCGCGCGACTTCGCCACGGCGATCCCGGCATGCACGAGTTCATCGATCGGCTTTTCGAGCACGAGTTCGGCGACCGTCTCGAAAGCACCGACGTCGTTTCTATTTAAGTTTGATTGTCCGCGAGCCAATCAGGTTTACACCGGCGTAGGTTATTTTACCGACTGCACGTCGGAGATGCTGACGCCGGAGGCTTGATTCTTCCACGAACTGCGGATGTAGGTGATGACGTCGGCGAGCTGCTCGTCGGAGAGCAGTCCACGCCAGCCCGGCATGATTCCGCTGTAGGCGTGGCCGTTGACCACGAGCCTCCCTTCGAGACCATTCTTGACAATCGCGATGACGGCGACCGGATTCCCGGTGACGACCGGATTGCCGGCAAGCGGCGGGAACGCGCCGGGAACACCCTTGCCGTCGGTCTGATGGCAACTCGAGCAGTTCGCGATGTAAATGGCGCCGCCGTCGCTGGCCGATGCCGGATTCTGTGCAATCGCCGCGGAGGCCGAGGCCGCGGCCGTCGCATGGCCGCCCTTCGCGCAACCCGCAATCGCTAAACCGAATGCGAGCACAGCGTACGCCTTCATGCCGGTTTACGAGGCCGCGAGCTCATCGCCCACACGAGCGCGACCAGTAGAAAGTTTGCGACGAGCGAACTTCCGCCGTACGACATGAATGGCAGCGTGATGCCGGTAAGCGGCAAGAGACCGATCACGCCACCCACGATAATGATGACTTGAAAACCCAGCGTCGCGCCCAGGCCGGTCGCGAGAAGCTTCGTATAGAGATCTGGTTGCTCGAGGCCAGTCACAAAGATCCGCCGGACGAGGTCGAGAAAGATCGCCAGCAGCACGACCGCGCCGATCAAGCCGAACTCCTCCGAGAAAGCGGCATAAACATAATCGGTTGCAACGTCCGGAATGAATTCGGGATGGCCGAGCCGGTATCCGCTGCCCAACAAACCGCCGGCCGCGAGCGAGTAATACGCCTGTGAGGATTGATAGCCGGCGCCGAGCGGATCCGAGAACGGATTACGCCAGACCGCGATCCGCGTCTGCACGTACGGGTAGTGGTGCACCGCCCAGAACGCGCCCAGTATAAAAAATAGCGCCCCAAAAACAACGATGTCGGCGCGGCGAGTCGCTACGAAGAGCATCGTTGCGAACGTTGCCAACAGGAGGGTCGCCATGCCGAGGTCGCGCTGCACGACCAAGATTGCCATCGACGCGCCCCAACCGATAAAGAGCGGGCCGAGATACTTCAGGTTCGCGCGCAACGACCAAGGCGGCGCGCTCCCGATCACGTCGGCCGTTTCCGCGAGATACGCCGCTAAAAAGAAGACGATGAAGAGCTTGATGAGCTCGATCGGCTCGTACTGGATCGGGCCGAAGCGGATCCACAGCCGTGCGCCGTTGACTTCTTCGCCGAACGCCAGCAGCAGCGCGAAGAGCACGAGTGACGCGATGACCCACAGGTACTTATATGCGGCAAAACGTCGAAAGTGTGTGAACGCGGGCCCCGCCGCAATGCATAGGACCAATGAAAACAGGACCCACAACTGCTGGCGTTGGGCCAACGGCGGTGAGAGACGCGCGACCATCGCCAACCCGAGCGCAGCGAGCACGACGGCCAGCGCCGGCAGCGCGTCGTCGCGCACGGTGGTTTGCGGTTGCCAGAGCACCCACACGATGGCGAGCGCCGCAAGCAGCGCGAGCATCCATGGGGGCCCGACGGCTTGGCGTGGTGCAAATGAAAGAATGAGCGCGGCGACGGCCAGCGCTCCGATCGTCGGGGCCAGCCGGCGAAGCGTTACGGCCAATCAGCGGCCGCGGACCGCGGCGAAGAAGGACGCGATTGCCGCCGCGACGCGCGCAAGCCGCGACCGTTCGCCGGCCTGGCGCGGCCCGCTGGAATCCGATTGTGCCGACTCGTCTTGCTCGAAGCGCGCGATCAAGACATGCTCGCCGGGATCGAGCGCTTCCAGCTGTGCGAGCAGCACGCTGCGCTCGGCTTCGTCGCGCGCACGCCGGCCGAGCAAGACAATGGCGTCGCCCGGAGCGAGCGCAGCGCTCGAAATCGTCACATCAAGCGCGGGCGACACGCCGAGTGCGCGGAAGAGCAGCATGCCGTTGCGCTCATCGAAAACGTCATCCGCCGAGAGCGCCACGACCTCGCCTTCGTGGGCTAAATACGCTGCGGTCGATCCCGCCTGGATCGCGTAGACGCGCGCATGAACGATCAGCACGGCCGTCAACGAGGCGGCCGCCGTTACGTAATCTTCGTGGCTGGCGGTGTACGCGTAGAGGTCGCAGTTGACTCGCGTCAAGACTGCGAGCATCGCTGTAGCCGCTCCGGCAGGGTGGTCGATTGCTCGGCGGAAACGCGTGCTTCGCGCTCGCCGTTCGCACTCGGCTCGCAGCCGCGCGAGCAATGCCGCCTCCGTCGTCAGCCCGCCGATGCGCCCAAAGCCGCTCGCGATGGCGAGCAGCCAGGTACGTTGCCCCAACTGCAGGCTCAGACTCGACGCGCGGTCGCCGCGAATTGCAAGCGTCATCCCGCGCGCACTCCCGTCACGACGAGACGCGTGGTGCCCACGTCGATTTCATCGCCGCTGCGAATCTCGATCGCTTCGGCGACTCGCCGGCCGTTGAGGAAGGTGCCATTACGGCTCTTTAGATCGTTAACGTAGACGACGCCCTGCTGGCTCTCAAAATGCGCGTGCCGGCGGCTTACCTCGGGATCTCGCAGAACGAGCTCCGCGGCTTTGTCGCGTCCCACTTCGAACGGCGGCCGCAGCCGGAGCGTACGGTGGTCGCCACGCTCGAAAACGTCGAAGTCGACCTGCATCGGCGAGAGCGCTCCAATCTCGCTGGCCGCGCGAACCCGCGGGCGGGCGGCCAACACGGCGACGATCGCAAGCGCAGCGGTCATTTCGAGCGAACCGACCCGCATCTGGCGCGCAAACTCCGCCGTCGCGGCGAGCGTGACCGTCACAGCGCCTCAAACCTCATCCGCGTATTGCCGAACCGAAGCTCGTCACCGTCACACAGCGACTCAGCTTTAATCCGGCGCCCGTTGAGGAACGTGCCGTTCGTCGAGCTGAGATCGCGCACGAAGGCGCCGCCTCGGTCGATCTCAACCACGGCGTGAGCGCGCGATACGCTCGGGTCGACAAGAACGATTTCACCTTCCTCGCTGCGCCCGATTCGGGCCTTCCCCTCGATAGAGTATACCCCGTCCGGCGGCACGCCTTCGACGGTACGCAGGCGAAAGCTTCGGGCGTTTGGCGCTTTCCCGAGAAGTTCGACGACGATCGCGCCCAGCGGCACTCTCTCCCGTGCCGCCATCGTGACGGTCACCTTGCCTTCCTCGAACTCCGCGCCGACTTTGGCGGCGAGATCGCGCAAGAGCTGCGCCCAGGCTCGTTCGAGGTACTCTCGATGCTGGTTGAGACGCTCGAAATCGAGCGGGCTCACATAGACCGCGTAGGCGCCTGGCGCCTGGAGGCGGCCTTCGTCGCTGCCTGTCCGGGCTTCCATCGTGGAAACGAGCTTGCGCGCAATTTGCGCGGGCTCTAAGTCGCTGGGAAAGGTTTTGGCAAACGCGCGCTCGATAAGCCCGGCGCAGAACTGCTCGAGCTTTGCGAGCAGACTCACGCCCGGCGCTCGACCCGCGCGATGTAAAACCCGTCCCGGCCGCCGATGCCGGGCGCGACGAGCACGTCGCCGGCATTGGTCTGCAGCGGGCCGTATGTGGCGGGTATTAAGCCGCGGTCGAAGTTCTCCCGAGCCAAAAACCAATCGATCACTTCGGTCGTTTCGCGAGGATCGGTCGAACAGACCGCGTACACGAGCGTACCGCCCGGGTAAACGTGACGAGCCGCTTGCTCGAGCAGGGCTCGCTGGGTCAAGGCAAGGCGTTCGCCGTCTGTGCCAAGCTTCTTCCAGCGCGCTTCCGGATGCCGCCCGACGACGCCGGTTCCCGAACATGGCGCGTCGAGCAATACCCGGTCGAAGCGCAACTCCGGACCGAGCAGTTCGGTCGCCGCGTCGCCGACGACGACCGACGCGATCATGTCCGCCGCCTGCAGCCGCGCTCCGAGCGTTGTCGCTTTGCGCGCATCCTGCTCGATACAAAGCAACGAGCCTTGCTGGGCGAGGCGCGCACCGATTTGAAGCGCCTTGTTACCCCGTCCGCTGCAAACGTCGAGGACCGACTCGCCCGGCTGCGGTCCCATGACGTCGACAGCCATTGCAGAACTCTCCGATTGCGTCCACCAAGCGCCGTCACCAGTTACCTGCCATATCGGGCCGCTCCGCACGAGCAGCGTTTCAGGCGCGAACGGCGAGGCTTCGGTTTCAACCCCCAGCGCCGCAAGACGCGCGGCGGCTTCGGCGACGGACCCCTTGAGCGCGTTCACGACGATTGCCGTCCGCGGCGGTTCGTCGACTGCGGCGCAGACCGCTTCAGCCTCGTCACCGAAGGTCTCACGCCATTGCCGCACCAGCCAGCCGGGTAACGAGTAACGCGTTCCGAGGTACTCGTCCAAGTTCCCGAACAGCTCCGGCTGCGGTTGCGCTGCCCCAGCTCGGAGTAGCGACCGAAGCACGGCATTAACCAGATTGGCCAACCCGCGATGGCTCCAGCGCTTGGCGAGATTAACAAACTCAAAGACCGTAGCGTGCGGGTCGGGCCGTGTGTAGATGAGCTCGTACGTTGCCAAACGCAGGATCTCGCGCACGACGGCTGGGAGTGCGTGCGCTCGTTCGCCGATAAAGGGCTCAAGGTGCCAGTCGAGCGCGCGGCGCATCTTGATCGCGCCATACGCGAGCTCCGCGGCAAACGCGCGATCGCGTTCGCTGAGTTGCGCGCGTCGCGCGCGGTAATCGAACGAGCCCTGCGCGGAGCGTTCGATCGCGCGCGAGGCCGGCGGGGGAAAGACATCGCGCACGACCGCCAGCGCGAGTTCGCGCGCACTCATCCCGAGCGTAGAGATCGGCTGCGCCGATACTCGTCTCCGGTCATTTTTCCCCGATTCGGAGCGATCAACTCGTCGATCGCGAGCGCGCCATCGCCGCCGACATGCGCGCGCAGAATTTTAACGAGCTCTCCATCGAGCAGCGCGCGTGCCGCGGGTTGCGGCGAGAATGCGCGGACGGTATTGACGATACGTTCGGGCGGCCAGCTCCAATCGATTCGAAGATCTTCTTTCGAGGTCGGGTGCGTTAAGCTCACGTCGCCGACTTGTGGTTGAGCCGTCAATTCGCCACGAGCCGCGAGGTCGAGCGCCTCGGCGAGCAGCGCCGCGCCCGCCGCAGCGAGACGGTCGTGCAGCTCGCCGTAGGTTTCGTTCGGCTCGATCGCAACCGCCCGTTGCAAGACGAGATCGCCCGTATCGAGCCCGGAATCCATGAGCATGATGCTGACACCGGTCTCTCGATCGCCGTTTTTAATCGCGGTCTGGATTGGCGTCGCTCCGCGATACTTCGGGAGCATGGACGGGTGGACGTTCAACGCACCGAGTCGGGGCAGCTCGAGCAGCTCTGTCGGAAGCACGCGCCCGTACGAAGCCAGGACGAAGAGATCGAACGCCTTGCCGGAGAGCTCGGTCGCGAACCGGCGAAGGTGCGATGGTTCGTAGACGCAGGCGCCAAGCGCGAGAGCTGCCGACTTGACTGGACTCGGCGTGAGCTGCTGACCGCGGCCGGACGGACGATCGGGTCGCGTGACGACACCCAGGAGCCGCGCGCGCGTCGCAACGACGTGCAGGCTCGGCACCGCGAACGCGCTGGTGCCGAAAAAGAGCGTCTTCACACTTCGGCTGCTTCTTCTTCCTCTTCGGTCTCGACGGGTCGCAGGTTTTTCGCGCGGTCGACGTAGAGCTTACCGTCAAGGTGGTCGATCTCGTGTTGAATGCACTGCGCCAACAGCCCGTCGCCTTCAATCCGAATTTTCTGCCCATAGCGGTCGAGTCCGGTCACGACGGCATGTTTATAACGAACGATCTCCCCAACCATTCCCGGAACCGAGAGACAGCCTTCGCGTAACTCGACCTCTTCGGAGAGATCTTCGATTTTCGGATTGATGACGACGGCCGGTTCGTGTTCGTCGTCGTGGACGTCCATCACGAAGAGCCGCTTGGAAACGTTGACCTGCGGCGCGGCCAAGCCCACGCCTGGCGCAGCATACATCGTTTCGAACATGTCGTCGATCAACTGCTGAAAGAGAGGCGCTCGAATTTCCTTCGGATCGACCTTCTTCGCAATTTTGCGCAGCGTCGGGTGACCGTCGGCAAGGATCTCGCGGACGTAGGGCATCGCGGGCGGCTATTCTTCCTCACGGCCGCCCGCTACTGTTCGCCGTCGCTCGGACCTCTTCTATTTGGTGCGGAAACTCGACACAACGAAGTGCGGCACGCAGTTCCGACCCCCGTCGTTCCAAAGCAGACTAACCGCCTGACGCGGGCCGATGACGTACGTGGAACCGTACGGACCCGCGATCGCGGAGGCATAATACGAGGGATTCGGATACGAAGGCGTCGCGCGCGGCGTCGGAATCTTCGACAGCGGAATTGGCGCAAACGGACCCGTAAAGGTGCTGTTTCCATTCGATTGCGACAGGAAGAAATTGAACTGATTGCTCGGAGGCAGCGCTCCGCTGGTGGAAACGTAAATATTGTTTTGCGAAGACGGCGCCTGCCGCGTGCCCGGAATTGGATTGAGCACTTCGAGCTGGTTGGGCGGCCCTCCGCAGTTACCGCTTGGCGGTCCGGCGGTCGGACCCGTTACCGTGCCAAGCCCATTGTTTGAGTTGCACGCTGCCAGCGCGCTCGCGGCTGCAAAGGGAAGGAGAAGAGCGGCGATCGACTTTTTCATAATCTAAAACATCCTTCGCGCCAGCGTCCAGACCTGCCGGCGCCAATGTGAATTCTCTTAGAGAATATACCCCGAAAGGTCGGCGTTTGCCACGACGTCGGCGAGCCGCGCGCGGACGTAGGGTCCGTCGATCACGACGGTGCCAGTGGTTTCCGGGGCATCGAAGCTGATCTGGTCGAGCACGCGCTCGAGTACGGTATGAAGCCGCCGTGCCCCGATGTTTTCCGTCTGTTCGTTTACCGTCATGGCGAACGTAGCCAGCTGGTCGATCGCATCGTCGCGAAATTCGAGCGTGACGCCGTCGGTAGCGAGCAGTGCCTTGTATTGCTCGACGAGCGCATTCTTGGGCTGGGTCAGAATCGTTTTAAAATCTTCGGCAGTGAGCGAGTCGAGCTCGACGCGAATCGGCAGCCGGCCCTGCAGCTCGGGAATCAAATCCGACGGCTTGCTGATGTGAAACGCGCCGGCTGCAATGAAGAGAATATGATCGGTTTTGATCGGCCCATGCTTGGTGTTGACCGTCGAGCCCTCGACGATCGGAAGGATGTCGCGTTGCACGCCCTCGCGTGAGACGTCAGGGCCGCCGCGCTGGTGTTGCGATCCGGCAACCTTATCGATCTCGTCGATGAAGATAATACCGTCTTCGCCGGCGCGGCGCAGCGCCTCACGTTTGACCGCATCCATATCGATCAGTTTTGCGGCTTCTTCTTGCTCGAAAATTCGCAAAGCTTCCGCGACGGTAACGCGCTTCTTCGTGCGGCGTTTTGGAAGAATGCCGCCCAGCATCTCGCCGATGTCTCCGCTCTGGTCGACGCCGCCACCGATGACGCCGATCGGTAGGCTCGGCGCCTCTTCGACTTCGATCTCGATGAGACGCACGTCGTAAAAACCACGCTCGATCTCGGCACGCGTCTGTTCGCGCACGCGCTGCGCCTCGGCTGGGACGGCCGCGGCCGGCCCGGGCTGGGGCTGTTGCGTGGGCGCTCCCGCGCCGAATATCGAACCGAGCGCGGCACCAAACGGATTTCCCGGCGATTGCGCCGACGGGGGTCGCGTTTCGGGATTGAGCGCATCGATGACGCGCTCGACCGCCTGTCGCTTGGCCAATTCGCGCACCTCTTCGCGCCGCTCGTCGGTGACGCTACGAATGGCGGCGTCGACAAGATCGCGCACCATCGACTCGACGTCGCGCCCGACGTAGCCGACCTCCGTATACTTCGTCGCCTCTACTTTGACGAACGGCGCGCCGACGAGAGCGGCCAAACGACGCGCGATTTCGGTCTTGCCGACGCCGGTCGGCCCGATCATCAGGATATTCTTCGGCGTGATCTCCTCGCGCAGGTCCTCGCGGGCCCGGGCGCGCCGGTACCGGTTGCGCAACGCGATCGCGACCGCGCGCTTCGCATTGCCCTGACCGACGATATATTTGTCGAGTGCTTCGACGATCTGGCTGGGCGTTAACTGATTTGGATCGAGGCTGGTGGTGAGCGCGCCGGTCATGGGAGGCTCTCCACGGTGATGTCGTCGTTGGTGTAGATGCAGATCTCCGAAGCAATCTCGAGCCCTTTTCGTGCGATTTCAGCAGCCGAGAGCGGCGTGTTGCGTAACAGTGCCGCCGCGGCCGCCTGCGCGTAAGCGCCGCCGCTGCCAATTGCGACGATCCCCTCGTCGGGTTCGATCACGTCACCGGTTCCGGAGAGCAAGAAGAGGTGATCGGGATTTCCAACGATCATGAGCGCCTCCAACCGCCGCAGCGCGCGGTCTTGCCGCCAATCCTTCGCCAGTTCGACAGCGGCTCGCGTCAAGTCTTTGAACTCGCCGAACTTGCTTTCAAACTTCTCCAAGAGCGTGATCCCGTCGGCCGCCGATCCGGCGAAACCGGCCAGGACTTTGCCTCCCGAGATCTTGCGCACTTTGCGCGCGCCGTGCTTGACGATCGTCTTGTCGAGCGTCACCTGGCCGTCGCCGGCAATCGCGAGCTTTCCATCGCGGCGCACCGCCAGAATCGTGGTAGACCTCATGCTAGTGAGAGTACCCTGCCGGTGCAAAGAGGGTTTCAACCACCATCGACTCGATCGACGCGAGCGCGCGCTCGGCGAGTAAGAGTCGCCGCTGCTTCTTTCCTACGCCTTCGAGCGTCGGGAAGTACC
Source organism: Candidatus Acidiferrales bacterium (assembly GCA_035484815.1). GTDB lineage: Bacteria > Vulcanimicrobiota > Vulcanimicrobiia > Vulcanimicrobiales > Vulcanimicrobiaceae > Cybelea. The sequence goes on along the minus strand of DATHOO010000257.1, from coordinate 4,570 downwards.
CCCACGTGATGTTTGATGGCTGAAAGTCGTGGGTTTCCCGATTCTGCAGATGGGCGACGACCGCGCCGAAAGCGCTTTCGCGGGGAAAGTCGACCGGCGGCAACCCGAGCATCGCGCGCGCGGCATGCACGCCGGTCATCGCGCCGCAGGCGGCAGCTTCCACGTAGCCTTCGGCACCGGTAATTTGTCCGGCAAAGTACAGCGGCGGCGTTCCCTTGAGTTTCAAGCGCGCGTCGAGGAGCCGCGGCGAATCGATGAACGTGTTCCGGTGCATCACGCCCAGACGCAGCCATTCGGCGCCGGCCAGTCCCGGAAGCTTTCCGAACGCCTCGCGCTGAGCGGGCCAGGCGAGCCGCGTTTGGAAGCCGACGAGATTGTACGCGGTGCCTTCGCAATTCTCTTTGCGCAGCTGCACCACGGCATAGGGCGTCTTCCCGGTGCGCGGGTCGCGCAGACCGACCGGTTTGAGCGGGCCAAACCGGAGCACGTCGTCACCCCGGTCGGCCATCTCTTCGATCGGCAGACATCCCTCAAAATAGCGCGTTTCCTCGAAATCCTTGGTTGGATGTCGCTGTAGCGTTCGTAAGTCTTCGACGAACCGCGCGTAGCCTTCGCGATCGAGCGGAATGTTCAGATAATCGGCTTCTCCCTTGTCGTAGCGTGACTTACGAAACATCGGCGACTCGTCGATCGAGTCGGCCGCTACGATCGGCGACGCCGCATCGTAATAATGGAGCCGCTTCGCTCTCTCGCTCTCATCGCGCAGGATGACGTGGGCGAGTATCTCATCGAGGCTAGCGAGAAGCTCTTCGGACGGGAGCGGGCCGCACGCCACGATCGCGGGCCGGTCGAGCGGAATCTCGCGAATCTCTTCGCGTACGACACGTATCCGTGGCTCGCCGGCGATACGCGCTTCGACCAACGCCGCGAAGCCATTGCGATCGACCGCGAGCGCCCCACCGGCCGGCACCGCGCTGGCTCGCGCCGACCCGACGATCAGCGAACCGAAGCGCGCCAGCTCCTCCTTGAGCAGGCCGACGGCGTTTTCCAGCGCCGCTCCTCGAAATGAGTTGCTGCAGACGAGCTCGGCAAGCGCCCCGGTTGCATGAGCGGGACCGCTTTTGCGAGGTCGCATCTCGTAAAGGTCGACCTCGACACCGCAACGCGCTGCCTGCCACGCCGCTTCGCATCCGGCGAGACCTCCACCAATCACGGTCAAGCGCAAGGGAGTTACGAAGGCACGGCGACTGCCGCGAGCGCGCTGACGTCATGCTGGCGATCCGCGGCACATTGGAGCTGTTGATTGCCCCCGCGGCGCACCTTCGCGGTGACATGCGAGCCGCAGACCGGACAGCGCTCGGGAACGACAGCATCCCACGAAATGAAATCGCAGTTTGGGTAAGTGCCGCAGCCATAGAAGACCCGGCCTTTTTTCGAACGGCGCTCGACGATCGGGCCTCCGCACTTCGGGCAGGCGGCACCGGTCTCTTTAACGATCGGTTTGGTCGTCTTGCACTCCGGATAGCCGGTGCAGGAAATGAACTTCCCAAAACGGCCGTTCTTGATCACCATCGGGCGCCCGCAGGCCGGGCAGATTTCGTCGGTAGGTTCGTCGCGAAGCTCGAGGCGGGGCAGTTTCTGTTCGGCCGCTTCTAGTTCGCTTTCGAACGGACCGTAGAAGCGTTGAAGCAGCCCGACCCAGTTTTCATGGCCCTCCGCGACCTTGTCGAGATCCCCCTCCATGCGGGCCGTGAACCGAAGGTTAACGATGTTCGGGAAGTGTTCGACGAGCAGATCGTTGACCGCGGTGCCGATAAGGGTCGGAACGAAGCGCCGCTCTTCTTGCGCAACGTAGCCGCGGGCTTGGATTGTCTCGACGATCGTCGAGTACGTCGACGGACGACCGATGCCGTTATCCTCGAGCGCCTTGACGAGCGCCGCTTCCGTGTACCGCGGAGGCGGCTCAGTAAAATGCTGCTTTGGCTCGAGCCGGCGGCACTCGAGCTCTTCGCTTTCCTTTAATTCGGGTAGTCTGGCGCGCGCTTTGCCAGGCGCTTCATCTTCCTTGCCCTCGTCGTAAACGCGCGTGAAGCCTGGGAAACGCATGATCGTGCCGGTTGCACGGAAGCCGTACTCGCCGGCGGCGATGTCGACCACGGTCTGGTCGAGCAGTGCTGCGGCCATCTGCGACGCCACGAAGCGCTCCCAAATCAAAGTGTATAAGCGAAGCTCCTCCCGTTTGAGAACGCCTGCAACGTGGTCGGGCGTGCGGAGCATGGAGGTCGGGCGTATCGCTTCGTGCGCATCCTGGATGCCCTCGCGCTGACGGTGGCGTTCGCTGCCGTGAAAGGCTTCGCCGTAGGTGCTCACGATAAAATCTCGCGCGGCGTCGCGGGCTTGATCGCTGATGCGGATCGAGTCCGTGCGCATGTAGGTGATGAGGCCGACGGTACCCTCGCTCCCGCCAAGGTCGACACCCTCGTAAAGCGCTTGCGCAACTTGCATCGCGCGACGAACGCGCATCTTGAGCTTCCGCGATGCCTCCTGTTGTAGCGTCGAGGTTGTGAACGGGGCCGGGGGATGGCGCCGAAGCTCGCGCCGCTTGATCGCCGAAACCTGGTAGGCCGCGCCATCTACCCCGCGCAGAGCTGCGTCGGCCTCGGCTTGCGTGCCGATTTCAAGCTTTTCGCCGCGATAGGAGACGAGATCGGCCGAAAACTCGGTGGCCTCTTTCGCTTGCGCCGGTTGGGCGCTCGCGAGCAGGGCGGTAATGCTCCAGTACTCCTTGGGCACGAATGCCAATATCTCGCGCTCGCGATCGACGATCAGCTTCACGGCAACCGACTGTACCCGCCCCGCGGAGAGGCCGCTTCGAACCTTAGACCACAGCAGCGGCGAGATCTTGTAGCCGACGAGGCGGTCGAGAATTCGCCGGGCTTGTTGCGCGTTGACGCGATCCATGTCGATCACGTGCGGATGTCGCAGCGCCGCTAGCGCTGCCTCTTTGGTGATTTCGTGCAGCTCGATTCGATGGGGATGGGGGAGTTTCAGGAGCTCCGCCAGGTGCCAGGCGATTGCCTCACCCTCCCGGTCGGGATCGGTCGCGAGATAGACGTCGGTCGCGCTTTTAACCGCGCCGCGCAGCTCTTTGATGATCTCGCCCTTGCCCTTGATAGTAAGGTATTTTGGCGTAAAGTCGTGCTCGACGTCCACGCCGAGCGTGCTTTTGGGAAGATCGCGCACGTGCCCCACCGACGCCTTTACCATATATCGCGCGGGCAGAAACTTCTTAATCGTCCGCGCCTTGGTGGGCGACTCCACGATGATGAGGGGCTTTTTCACGGGCCTTAGTATACCGCCGGGGTCAAGTCCCCGACAATCCTGACGCCGCTCCGTTGCGCGAACGCACGAGCAAACCACGCGCGCGCGAGCGTGTTAATTTGCATCTATTTAAAAAATCCTCTATGATTCGCTCAAAAGCGCCAAGAGCGCTGTCCAATAACGCTTATCGTCCCCGGGGGACGAGGAGGAATGAATGGACTCCGATATGATGAACGGCGGCCCGGCAGCGGAAGAACCGAAACCGCGCCGCAAACGCGCCGTGAGAAAGGCGGTCGTCGCGGCAGTGGTCCGCAAGGCGGTTCGCAAGAAAGTCCGACGAAAGCTCGTTCGCAAGGCCGTCCGACGCAAGGTCGCCGGCGCGATCGTTCGCAAGAAGGTGCGCCGGAAAATCGCCCGCAAGGTCGTGCGCCGGAAAGTCGCCCGTAAGGTAGTTCGCCGGAAAGTCGCCCGCAAGGTGGCCCGCAAGAAGGTACGCCGGAAAGTCGCCCGCAAAGTGGTGCGCCGGAAAGTCCGCAAAGCGGTGCGCAAGAAAGCGGTTCGCAAGGTCGTTCGCCGGAAAGTTCGGCGCAAGAAGAAATAACTTCCAAGAGGGTTTTTTGGCAAAAGAAGACGGGCGCTCGACGAGCACCCGTTCTTCATTTTTTACGTTAACTCGGGAGCCTTGCCGCCGTGTTCCTCGACCCAGTGACACGCGGCGACGTGGCCGGGTGCGTATTCGCGCAACGGCGGCTCTTCGGTGATGCAGCGGGCGAACGCGACCGGACAGCGCGTGTGAAAGCGGCACCCCGGCGGCGGATTCACTGGCGACGGAATGTCGCCGGTCAGCACGATGCGCTTGCGGCGTTGCTCGACCGCTGGGTCTGGGATCGGGATTGCCGAGAGCAGTGCCTGCGTGTACGGGTGAAGCGGATTCTGGTAGAGACCATCGCGGTCGGCCAGCTCGACAATTTTGCCGACGTACATCACCGCCACGCGGGTTGAGATGTGGCGGACTACTGAGAGGTCGTGGGCGATGAAAAGGTAGGTAAGCTTTAGCTTTGCCTGGAGATCTTCGAGTAGGTTGATCACCTGCGCCTGAATCGAAACGTCCAGTGCCGAGACCGGCTCGTCGCAGACGATAAACTTTGGATCGACCGCCAGCGCGCGGGCCACGCCGATGCGCTGCCGCTGTCCCCCCGAGAATTCGTGCGGATACCGCTCGAGCGCGTCGCGCCGCAGCCCGACCTGG
>DATHOO010000256.1:0-3506 GCA_035484815.1 Candidatus Acidiferrales bacterium | reverse complement strand
CGGGTGCGCCGACATACTTCGGTTCGATCGTTCCGGGTGGACAAATATCCGAACACGTGGTGCCGAGCGGCGCCGGCCCGCTTCTTGGGCCGATGTCGATGGTCTTAGCCCACGACGGCTCGATCTGGTTTGCCGATCAGTTCAACGCGGAAGTCGGGCACCTCGACACCGTCTCGGGGAATGTCACCGAGTACGCAACCGGAACGCCGGCTCAACCTGCGCAGTCGCCGATCCAACTGCTGGCGACGCCGGACGGCAAGATTTGGTTTGGGGCCGACGGCCTCAACGGTAGCACGTCGGTCGTCGGGCGGCTCGACCCAGCTAACGGCGACGCCATCACCTACGATACGAGCGTAACCTCGCCGGGGCTGTTCTACTCGCTCATCCTTGGTTCGGACGGCAATCTTTGGTTCACGCAAACTCGGGGTGCCGGGAACGAATCAGAAGCTCAACAGACGCTCGGGGTTATCAATCCCGTGACCGGAGCCGTCTACGACTATCCAGCGGCGGTGCCCGTGGACGCCAGGGAGACCTCGCTCATAAACGGAGGCAGCGGAACACTATGGATGCTCGATACCGGATTCGGCCAGGTTGGACAGGTGCCGTTCAAGTGAAACGCGCTTCACTGCTCCTGATCGTCCTACTCGCAGCTTGCGGCGGCGGCGGATCAGGCACGCCGGCCTCGTTGGTTCCCGTGACTCCGGATGTCGCAGCGCGCGCGCCGAGGCCGCACGCGAAACCGCGCAGCATCGCGTTCGACTCTGCGGCATCGCGGAAGTTCACGGTGACCGAGTCAAACTATCATCGCGCGTTCTCCGAAAGTACGACGTGCAATCCGCTCGACGGTGAGATCGCCGTCGTTGCACGCACGTCATCCTCGCCGGGATCGGTGACGTATACGGTAACGCCGCAATCGGCCGGAACCTGCACGATCTCGATTAGCGACGTTACGGGTAGGGCCGTCAAGGTCTCCGTGAAGGTCACGACCGCCGCGATTACGGTTCACTAGGAGGTGCGCATGTCCCGTCATCTTTCCGCCGCGCTCATTGCGGCAGCTTTCCTTGTCGGTTGCAGCCGCACAGACGGCATCGTGCCTCCCGCAACCGGCGGCGGCACGACGACGAGCCCTGCGTCGAAGGGGGCGAAGCTTACAGTCATTATCCCACGCCTGCGCGCTTCGCACGGTAGGCACGCCAAGTACGTCTCGCCTTCGAGCGCGAAACTGCTCGTCGGCGTGAACAAGCGCGCTGCAACGACGTATGGGCTGACGCCCCAATCGCCCGGCTGTACCCAACTGCAGAACAACGTTACGTGCACGTTTGAGATCGTGGCGGCTGCAGGGACCGACGCGCTCTCGCTAACGATCGAAGACGCGAACGGTGCGGTGCTCTCTCGTAACGTAGTAAGCGTTAAGCTGAAGTCAGGCGTCGAGACGCCGGTGTCCGTGACGCTGGACGCCGTTCCCGCGACGGTCGCCGCGGTTCCGGGCGTGGGCAGTGGACTCGAGGGGAGCGCGAGCCCGGCCTACCATGCGCCGGGGCTCGTGAGCGAACCGATTGAGCTGGAAGCGTTCGATGCCGACGGCAACGTGATCGTCGGACCCGGTGCGCCGGTCATTAGCCAACCAACGCTGTCCTCGCTGGACAGCAACTACGCTTCGGTCGTCTCCGCAAACTCGAACGATCCGAATGCGTATTTGCTCAAGCCCAAGAGCGGGATCTCGGGGGGCCACACCGTCGCCGTGAGCGCGACGGCACAAAGTCTCCCACTCGGCAATGGCACCCAGGGGCCTGTGATCACGGGCACGACGAATTTCTTGTTCACGCCGGCACTTGCGCTTGGCGCGGGACGATTCGTCTCTGAGTATAGCCTGGAGACTGGTGCGCTGATCGCTAATTTTAACGTCTGCGCGGGCGCATGCGCGGTCAGTATCATACACGGCCTCGCGAGCGACGCCGATGGAAACATCTGGGCGGCATACGAATCGATTGCTGGAGTTTCGAACGGGTTTACCGTTGAGGAATTCCCCCCGAATGCTACGGGGTTCACGACCGTGCTCACTTCGAGCAACGGCGTGACGGGAGCCCAAGCGATTGCTACCGGGCCGAACGACATGCTGTACGTTGCCAACGCAGCCGCCGGCTTCTTCGGGCATCGCACGCCCGCGTCAATTACGGAATACGCTAAGGGCGCTACATCGCCGACGTACATGCTAAAGGACGCCAACATTACGGGACCGGCGGCGCTCGCCGTCGATCCTTTAGGGAACGTCTACGTCGCAAACCAGGATGGCACGATTCCAGTCTACGGGCCGGGGGCATCGCAACCGCCGCTGCGCACGCTAAGCGATCCGTCCGTGCAGGCACCAGCTTCAATGGTTCTCGATCGAGCGGGCGGGCTCTATGTGGACGACGACGATCAAAACAACAGCGCTTTTTACATCGCATATTTCCCGCCGGGCTCGACTACCGTCGGCCAGACACTTAACGACTCCAGTTTTTCAGATACCTTCGTCGGTCTCACCACCGACCCGCAGGGCGATCTAATCGCGAGTCTTCTCAACAACAACGAGACGGAGATACTCGCGGCCGGTGCGCTGCCGAACGCCGTGCAAATCACTTCGACCATTTCCGCGCCCGGCTTTCCCGCCTGGATCCCCTAACCGCCGCGAATGCGCTGCACGTCGAGCCGGTGTGAACGTGCGCCGGCGACCATACAGCTTGCCCAGCCTCAGCGGTCACATCCCGAGCATCCTTGCCGACGATCAGCCGACGCTGAAAGTTAGACAGCGTGAGCAAACGGAGTAAAACTCGGATTGCTCACGTCGATCGGTACCAGCGAACTGCAACCGGAACAAACAAGATGTTGACGTTTGCAACGGCAATCGTGGAATGAGCTAGATTCGCTAAACGGCGTGCCGACTGACGTGCCGTGCTCCCGCCCGTACGTGAGCCACAAATCGGGCACGTTTACGAAAAAAAGCGAGTCGTTACGCGTTGACTGGGGTAGTGTCAAACGACCCAGCGGCAAAGGACCCCGCGGGGCGACCGACCAAGCTCCCCAATGGACCGTCGCCCGTGGAGGTTCGTGCTCGTAGCAACGATCGTCGCTTTTCTCTTTCCCTGACGCCCACGACCGGAGGGCCGTGATGTCTTTGGAGCTCGTGAATACGTTGGCGACGTGCGCCACCTTCGTGGTGATTGCCGCCACTGCTATCGCAGCGATCGTACAGCTTCGCCAGCTGCGGGCAAGCAACCAGATCATTGCGTTCAACGAGCTTCGCCAGGCGTATGAGAACCCGCAACTATCCGCGGCGCATAAATACATCGACACGCAGCTTGCGCGAGATTTAGAAGATCCAGCGTTCCGCCACGCCGTAGCCAATCGGTTCGCAAGAACCGAAGAAATGCATGGTGCCGTGAAGCACCTGCTCAACTTCGGTCACTTTTTCGAGTCGGTCGGGATCGCCGTGAAGGCGGGCTTGATCCGGAAAGAACTCGTTTTGG
>DATHOO010000255.1:0-5189 GCA_035484815.1 Candidatus Acidiferrales bacterium | reverse complement strand
GCCAGGCGCGACGAGCCCTCAAATGAGTGTGAAGCTGCCTTCGGGGGCCGACCCGACTCAGATCGTTCTTAGGAAGAACGAACACAGAATTTACGTCGCGTCGTTTAGCAACGGAGACATCTACGATATCACGTACCCGTTTAAGTCAGCTCGGCGTAACACCTGGAACATTATTCAGAAAGGTTTCGACTATAATAACGGCATAGCGCTGAGCAATGGGCAGGCCTTTTAGAGAGGGACTGCACCACAAAGAATCGGTTTAACTCGGGCGCTCGTCGAAGTCTTCGCTTCGACCTGACTCAACTGATGAACGAGGGGGCTCTCTTCTCATGAAAGTCTCGAGTCTGAAACCATACGCCCTCTCGCTGACGGCGGCTGCCGCCTTCATGGCGGGCTGCAGCAACGGCGCTTCGCCGGTAGGCGCATCCTCGGGCGTGACGCCCAACGGCTTCCAATCGCCGCGGACCATGTCGATAAATGGGATGTTGATCACGGCGGCTCATCCCAACTTCGGCGTGCGCAATCACCTGGTTCCGATGGCGCCCGACAAGAACGACAAGAAGAAAGCGCTATATCAATATGCAGCGAGCTTTGGTGACGGATCGCTCGCCGTGTTCGACTATCCGAAGAGCGACAAACAGATTGGATCGATCGGCAACATCTCGGAGGCTCAAGGCGCATGCGCGAACGTGCTATTCGGAGCCGGAAAGAAGACCTTTTGGGTAACGGCTTCGGGCACTGACCAAATTGACGAGTTCAAAGTCGGCGGCAGCAACCCGATCAACACCCTGAGCGCTCCTTCGGGCGACACGCCGGTGGGATGCGCCATCGATCCGGCGACCGGCAACCTTGCTTCAACGATCATCAACAATGGCGCGGTGGTCATCTACACGAAGGCTAGCGGAGCAGGCACGGTGAGTCAGTCGCCGTTGATCGAAGCGTTCTTCGCAGGCTACGACACGGACAGCAACCTCTACGTCGACGGTTTCAACAACCAAGATGATTTCGGCTTCGTGGAGCTCAAGAAGGGCAGCAGCACCTGGGAGACGCTCTCGACGAGCAACTCGATCGAGTTCCCGGGCCAAGTGCAGTTCGATGGTAAATATATAACCGTTAACGACCAGGAAGCTCGCGACATCTTTGGTTATACGTGCAAGGGCACCAGTTGCACCCTCAAGCGGACCGTCTCGCTCTCCGGCTCCAGCGACTGCGACCAGACCTGGATCGGGAACGGCGTGGCCTTCTGCCCGGATGCCGGTAACGGCGACGTCGAAGTCTACAAGTACCCCGCCGGCGGTTCGCCGATTGCCACTCTTACCGGTACTGCAACGTTCGCTGGGCTACTCGCGATCGTGCAGGCACGCAAATAGATTGGCGACCGCCTAGAAATTTGCACCGCCAGGGGCTAACCACCGCGTCTCGATGGAGTGGGCTCATCGTAGGGCCATTGCCACTGTGCTGTCGGAGAGGGACCGGGCAGTGGTGTGTACATAACCGCGTTTCCTGGGGGTCCGTCGCCATCGGACCAGACGCTACCGTCGTCAAAGCGAATCATCAGTACCCTGCAAACAATTTTGGCGATATTCGGCAGAGCGCCAATTAGCTGCGACATGTCGCCGCGATCCGCGGGTTGCGCCGTTGAATGACTGATCACCGCCCCGGGGGAGAAGCGTCCTGGCTCATCGCCGGTCAGCGTGCGTTCCGTCCGCCCGATCGGATCGACAATCTCGAAGGCGAACCGCACGTTAGTTGCCGTTTGCCGGCTAAAATTCGTAAAATCGATGGATTCCGAAAGGTCGTAGCCTGCGTTACCCCCGGGCGCGGGCCGAACGACAGCTAAACATTCATCGATCGAGATCGGCGCTCCATTTTCAGCGATCGTAGTCTGAAGGTTGGTCGACGCGCCAACCGCTAAGGGAATCAACGCCGCTCCAGCGATCCACAACGACGCCTTCTTAAGTGTCAACCTGGACGCGGTCCCAATCATCACTTTCTCTTTCCTGCACCTTGACGCTCCAGAGGGCTGAGGTTCGCCGCGTCTGGGCCGTTCCCAGCCGTGATCTTCGTGCCTAGCTAAAATCGCGGCGAACCGAGAAAGCGCTGCCGCGCGCATCGACTCGCTCGCATAGGAAGCAGAAACGCAACAATCGGATAAAAGAAAAGGCCCTGTGAAGCAAGGCCTTTTTACAGTTGCACCGCGAGGGACTTGAACCCCCAACCAAGTGATTAAGAGTCACCTGCTCTACCATTGAGCTAGCGGTGCATCATTTGCGCCCTCCGGGACTCGAACCCGGGACCAACGGCTTAAAAGGCCGCTGCTCTACCGACTGAGCTAAAGGCGCTCACGCGGTGCGCCGCTTGTCCTTACGAAATCTCGATAAGCCTGTCCTCCGCAACGTGCTGGGGTGACTGACGGGGTTCGGACCCGCGACCTCCGGTTCCACAGACCGGCGCTCTAACCAGCTGAGCTACAGTCACCACGAAAGGGCAGTATATCATGCGCCACGCAGGAAGCCGAACCCCATCTGAACCGTTTTGGCGGCCGGCGTAATGGGCGAAACCTGCAATCGTGGGGTGAGCCTAGCGGAGTACCTGCCGCAGATCCTTGCGCTGGTCTGGGTGGTCCTCGGCGTCCTGGCCGGCTTAGCTCTCGATCGCATCCTGCTTCGTCGCGATCATTTGGGGCACGATCGCCGGGTTTTACGCCGCTCTCGTCTGGGTTAATCTCAACCCGCGCCTCGAGCTGACCGGCCGCTTCTCACAGGTGGTCCTTCTCGCTCCAGCTACCTTCGTCGCGGCGAGGATGGTCACGCACTACGGAGGCGGTGTCGAAAAGCGGCTGTTCTCCGCATCGCTCTTCGCCAGCATCGCGCAGATTATCGTCATCACGTTTGGCGGGCTCATCATTTTAAACTCGCTCTGCATCGCGATCACGCCGCCGATCACGGCACTCGGCGTCGGTGGCTTGGCGATCGCAAGAGCGAACTCGGTCGCCTCTAATTCTTCTTGCGCCCGGAGGGACTCGAACCCCCATCTTCGAGTTTAGAAGACTCGTGCCTTATCCCGTTAGACCACGGGCGCGAGAGGTTGGTCGGGGCGACTGGATTCGAACCAGCGGGCCTTCCGGTCCCAAACCGGACGCTCTAACCAAGCTGAGCTACGCCCCGGCGCTGCGCCACCAGCCGAGCTGACTTACGGTTCTACGCCGGTGACAGTTCGCGCACCGCACATCACATTTCGCGATTTCCGCTTCGATCCTTCGCCAGCTCAATCCCGTGCCGCACATTTCGGATATATTATACGATTTAACGCCTCGGACGTGGTCGAACTCTAAGACACGAAGATCCGTTTCACCACAATCGACGCACGGCCGCTGCGACAAGAAAACTCAGAGATGTTCGATGTCGCGCTTGCGGTAGCGCTTTTGATTTAGAAGCCTTCGGCGGTTATGCAGCTTGGCGTTGCGACGGTAGTGGGCTTTGCAATATACGCTCTGGCAGCTCCGGCAATAGGAGCTGCGCTTTGTCCCAGAACGCCGCGATGCAAATAGTTCCAGCGCGAGATATGTCATACACTTTGGACATCGCTTCACAGAGAAATACTCGCATCGCAGTGTGCCACCAGTGTTGCACTCTGAAACGAGAGACGAAACTATTTACAAAAGAAGGCGATGATAAGCGACGTAGCTCGACATATCGCCTTGCAAAGCATGAGCCGCAAGCAGAAATGATTCCGTAATTCGCAAGCCGGCGCGCAGCGACGCTTTGGCGATTCGACGATTCGGGCCCGGAACGAGCGCGCTGCACCAGGAAGCGCCGTAGACGCGTTGGAGCGTCACGAGGGCATAAGCGTAGATCTGCACCAGATAGGCCTCCGACGCACACGCCAACGGACCCACTCCGCCATCCGGCCAGACGTAGGCGTAGCCGACCAGCTCGCCGCCCAAGAAGAAGGCATTGCCGTTGGAAGCGCCCGCGAACGCGGCGTGGTCGGCAGGGCGCGCCGTCCCGCGTCGCTGCCGATCGAGCTCGTTCAATCCGAACGCGTGGGTGAGCGGGTCGATGGCATCGACTTGAAAACGGTACTCGCCCGCCGCCATCTTTGCCAGCTCTTCTTCTCGCGGAATCGCGCCGGCAAATCGAACGATCGGCTCGCGTGGGACCATCCCAAAGCGAAAGGCGAGCGCCAGCGCCGAGGCGTCGTCGGCAGCTAAGCTCATCGCGCGGTCGCGATCGCCGATATCGTGAAAGGCCGCTTCAAGGAGCCGCGCGCCGATGCCATGACCCCGATACGAAGGCTCGACGAAGCAATCCCCGAGGTAGCGTTCGTCGTCGGAGTCGTGAGCAATAACGACTGCGACGACCTCGCCTTCATCGCGAGCTACCCACGCGCTGCCGCGTTCGGCTGCAAGCAAGGACAGCCGAACAGTGGCTTCGTCGAGATTGCGGCGTCGTTGGATCGTGCGAACGTCATCCACCGGCGCGGCCGCGCCGGCGATCTCAAACACGATCGGCAAGCATAGCCAGCAGCGCGTCGGCGGCGACGCGGCGGTGGCTGACGGCGTTCTTCTCCTTCTCGCTCAGCGACGCAAAACTGCGGCCGAGCGGTGGATAAAGGAAGAGCGCGTCGTACCCAAAGCCGTCGGTTCCACGCTGCGTCTCGAGAATGTAGCCATCCACGCGACCCGTTGCGATGATCGCTTCGCCGTTCGGCTCCACAAAGGCCAGCGCGCAGACGAACCGGGCGGTGCGGCGGTAAGGTGGAATTCCACGAAGCTCTTCGAGCAACGCAAGGCGCCGCTGCGGCCACTCGAGTTCGGGACCGCCGAACCTCGCCGAATAGACTCCGGGTCTCCCGCCGAGCGCGTCGATCTCAAGTCCGCTGTCGTCGGCCAGGACGGCGGCGGAAATTCTCGCATCGCGCAGGGCCGTCGCAAGCGTCTGCGCCTTCAGAAGCGCGTTGCCGGCGTAGCTGCCGGCGACCTCGAGCACGTCCGCATACTTCCGATAGGTGCTCAACCGTAGCGGCGATTTCGCGAAGATCGCTTTGAGCTCACGAATTTTCCCAGCATTGCGCGAAGCGATGTAGACTTTCACGACCCCAGGCGCAAGACCGCCATAAACGCTTCTTGCGGCAACTCAACCTTGCCGACCCGTTTCATGCGTTCCTTGCCGACCTTCTGCTTCTCG
>DATHOO010000254.1:0-18074 GCA_035484815.1 Candidatus Acidiferrales bacterium | reverse complement strand
GGCGAGCGCGGCGGTGGCCATCGTTGCCGCACGAACGGCCGGCAGCTGACCGCCGCTCCACCACGCGAAGATCCAAATCAGCACGATCGCCGCGAGACACGCCGACCAGCGCGGCAGTGCAAGGAGCGTCAATAGCGCCAGAACGAGTCCCGCGACGGCGCCGAGGTGGAGTCCGGCGGTAACCAAAACGTGCACGGTTCCGGTCTCTTGGAACTCGCTCCGTACCGCCGGCGGCAACGTCGAACGCTCGCCCCACAACTCACCGGCGAGCACGGTCGCATCGGGTTCGCCGAGCCGTTCGCGCAGTCGCGCGTGCGCCCATTCGTGCGCGCGCGCAATCCAAGCCGGCAGACTCCAGGTTTTGCTCGATGTCGTGGAAAGGATCGCCGCGCCATCCAGACGTCCGTCGAGCCCGCGTTCGCGCTCGAGGTCGCGTTCGCTCGGCTCGCCGGGATTGCGGCCGTCGTCGAACGGTTCGAGCCTTCCGCGAATGAGGAGCCGCGAGCCGGCAATCGGCACCGGATCGCGTACCCGCGCGAGCACGTGCAGGCCGTTTTCGAGCGCAACCACGATGCTCGTCGAGCCGTCGCCGGCGCTGTTGCGCTCCAACAGCGTTGCGCCGTAACGCGCGGTGCGATGCTCGAGCAGTGGCGGCGTGAGCCGTTGATGGATTTGCGCATCGAGCGCAGCAGTGGCGAGGCAGAGGGCGAGCAGCAGGCGAAGTTGCCGCGGCAGCGAGCCGCCTGGGCGCAATGCGAACAAGGCAAGCGCGCCGAGTCCGGCGGCGACGCAGATCCGCAGATCCGCCGGGAGGGGCGCAACGGCGAGCGCTCCGAGTAGTGAAGCAATCGAGCAGAGAAGGAGCGCGAATGAAGGCATCCCCGTTCTCCTGCGACGAGCCGACGCGCCGTCCAGAGCAATGGGTTCCAAGAAGGGGAGATTAGTGCGCATCGTTGTCACCGGCGGAGCCGGTTTTATCGGGTCACACGTCGTCGACGCGTACGTCGCTGCGGGCCACGACGTGCTGGTGATCGATTCGCTCTGGGAGCGCGGCGGCGGACGGCGGGCCAACATCGCCGGAGGCGTTTCGTTGGTTCACATGGACGTTCGGGACGAGTCGATCGGCAGGATCTTCGCGGATTTCAAGCCCGACGTCGTGAACCATCACGCTGCCCAGCACTCGGTCGCGATCTCGGCGCGCGATCCCATCTACGATGCCCAAGTGAACGTCATCGGTTTGCTCAACGTGCTCGAACACGCGCGTCGCAACGAGGTCAAGAAGATCATCTTCGCGTCGAGCGGTGCGACGTTCGGCACGCCCGAGCGCTTGCCGATCACCGACGCGACGCCCCAGCATCCCAGCTCCCCCTATGGCATCACGAAGATGGTGGCCGAGCATTATCTGCGGTTTTATCGAAGCGACAGAGACCTCGATTTTACGGCGTTGCGGTACGGAAACGTCTACGGTCCGCGTCAAGATCCCAACGGCGAAGCCGGCGTGATCTCAATTTTCATCGGCAAGTTCCTGGCCCGCGAAGGCGTGCGAATCGATTGGGACGGCGAGCAGACACGCGATTACGTCTACGTTGCCGACGTGGCCCGCGCGAATCTCGCCGCGCTCGAGCGTGGCTCGGGCGAATGCTACGTGATCGGGACGGGCGTCCGAACGAGCGTCAACGAGATCTATCGGGCGCTGGTCGAAATCAGCGGATTCGAGGCGCCCGTCGAGCACGGGCCGCGACGTGCCGGCGATGCACGCGACGCGCAGTTCGATTCATCGCGCGCTCACGCCGAGCTCGGCTGGGAACCGATTGCACCGCTGACCGACGGAATGCGCGCTACCTTCGAATACTTCGAGCGACTTCTGCCCAGCCGCTAGGTCAGCTGCATGCAGCGCTTTGCGGCAACGGCCGAGCGCATCGCGTCGCACCCCGCGAAGCTCGAGAAGATTGCTCTGCTCGCCGAGTATCTCGCAACGCTCGACGACGCGGATCTGACGGCGGCAGCCCGTTTTTTTAGCGGCACGGCCTTCGCGGCGCGGGACCGCCGAACGCTCTCGATCGGTGGCCGCACGATCGTTGCGGTGGCGCACCGCGTCTGGGGATTCAGCGAAGCCCAGCTCGGCCGCGCGTACCGCGAAACCGGCGATCTGGGCGCCGCGCTCGGGCCGCTGATGCGAGCGCCGCGCGATGCGACGCTCTTTCACGATCGCTTAACGCCGTCAACGCTCGACGGCTTCTTCGGTGAGATCGCCGCGGCGTCGGGAAAACGCGCGAGCCGGCGGCGCGAGGCGGTACTCGAACGCATCCTTCGTGCCTGCGACGATCCGTTAACCGCGACGTACGTGGTAAAGATCATCACCGGCGACCTGCGCGTCGGATTGCGCGAGGGGCTGGTGCTCGATGCGATTGCGCGAGCGTTCGATGCCGATCCGGCGGTGGTTCGGCGCGGCGTCATGGCCGCGGGCGACGTTGGCGAGGTGGCGCTGGCGGCAAAACATGGTACGCTTGCCGACTTGCGCGTCAACTATGGCACGCCAATCGGATTCATGCTGGCCACGCCGATTCCGTACGGTGAGGCATACCGGGAGCTGGGCGGCGCGCATTGGATCTTCGAAGACAAGTACGACGGGATCCGCGTGCAGGCGCACGTACGCGGCACCAACGTGCAGCTTTTTTCACGCCGGCTCAACGATGTGACTGCGTCGTATCCCGAAGTGGCGCCGGCCCTCGGTGGCATTTCAGGCGATGCGATTCTCGACGGCGAGATCGTCGCAATGCGCGACGGCCGCGTGCTGCCGTTTCGCTCGCTGCAGGCGCGCCTGCAACGCAAAACGGTTGACGAAGCACTTCGTCGCGAGGTTCCGATCGCGTATGTCGTCTTCGACCTGCTGGCATCGGGCGACGAGCTGCTCCTCGACGAACCGCTGACGAAGCGGCGCGAGCAGCTCGCCGATCTTTTCGTGCCGAGCGCGCATCTGATGCACGCGCCGTTCGAGAGCGGGGGCGAGCTCGCAGCCGCCGATGTGAACGCGCGCTTCGAAGCGGCCCGGGAGCGCGGCAACGAGGGGCTGATGGTCAAACGTGCCGACGCACCCTATGCGCCGGGGCGCCGTGGAAAATGGTGGCTCAAGCTCAAACGTGAGCTCTCAACGCTCGACGTCGTGGTCGTCGCCGTGGAGTGGGGAAACGGTAAACGCGCAAGCGTACTCTCGGATTACACCTTCGCCGTGCGTGGCGACGACGGAGCGCCGTTGACGATCGGTAAAGCCTACTCCGGTCTCACGGATGCGGAAATCGCGGCGCTAACGCCGTGGTTTCTCGAGCATCGCCTTTCGCCGGAGCATCAGCGCGAGAAGGCGCGCGCCTGGGAGATTCCGGTCGAGCCGAAGATCGTGCTCGAAGTCGCCTTCGACGTCATCCAGGAGAGCGGTCTGCACGAAAGCGGTTTCAGCCTTCGTTTCCCCCGGATCGTTCGCATTCGCGACGACAAACCACCGGAAGAGATCGATACGCTGACGCGGGTGCGCGAAATCTACCACGAGATGATCGCCCGGGAGCAGGGATGAATATGCCGAAGATACTGCGATGCAGCGAGTCTGCGCTTGATGACAGGGTGCGGCTCAGGATGATAGCGTGGATTTGACGACGGTGCAAGCCATTAAGTGTGGCTCGTCTCTTTCGATGGTCAAAACATAATCGCCGCCGGTAAGCGGGGCGATTGGCACGTTGACGTGGGCGCGTGCACCGGCTTTTCCGTCGAATTCCGTGATCGCCTGAGTGTTATGGGGTTGGTCGCATGACCCTTGCGCTAGGAAGAGACGGTAAGACCCTTCGGCAAAGCGTCCCTCCATCGTGATGACGATGTCGCTTCCGCCGGTTGGGTGACAAAGATGTCCGCAGTGGACCGACTGGAACACCTTGGCGCGAGCGATCAGCGTGGTTCCCGAGGTAAAGGCGAGCGCGGTTGGCTTCGCCCACGGAGCCGCGCATCCGGCGATCAATGCGGCAGTGAACGCCGTATAAATCCGCTTGCGCAAATGCGAGCCCTAACCGGTCGTGACGGCGTAGGCGTCGGGCGTATGGATGTGCTCGGGACGGACGCCGATGCCGATGAGGCGCGCCGGAAGGCGTCGCAACATCGGAAATTCGTCGAAGAGGCGTGCCGCCAGCGGCGGCGACTCAAGCGGTACGCCGCGCATGAGCGGATCGATGGCGCGGTTCTGCACGAAGGTCTGAAACGCCTGAGTCACTTTGGTCGGGAACATGCGGCGCTCTTGAATGCGGTGAACCTCGGCGTCGGTTGGAGTATTCCCGGCGCGCAGCGTCGCGGCGAGAATGTTTGCCGTCGCGACCGCATCTTGGATTGCCAGGTTAATGCCGATGCCACCGATCGGCGACATCGCGTGGGCGGCGTCGCCGATGCAAAGCAGGCCCGGCCGGTTCCAGCGTTCGAGCCGGTCGACGCGCACGTCGAGCATCGCGATCTTCGACCAGTCGTCAAGTTCCCCGACACGGTCCGCCAACGGTGGCACCGTTTCGGCGATCTCTCGCTGTAACTCGCCGAGACCCTTGGCTTTGAGTTGCTCGAACGATCCCTTCGCAATGAGGTAGGCGCATTGCCAATAATCTCCGCGGTCGAGCAGGATGACCATGTGACCGGTTCTGACCCAGCCCAGCTGTCTCGTTGGATCGCTTGGATGCTTGGGAATCCGCATCCACAAGACGTCCATCGGCGCGCCGAGATCGTGTACCACGGCGAACCGGCCGAGGTCGCGGACGCTGGAGTGACGTCCGTCGGCCCCGACGACGAGTTTCGCCGCGACCTCGATCTCGCCGTTTGGAGTCGTCGCGCGCACGCCGGTCACGCGGTCATCGGTTTCGATCAGCCCGATCCCTTCGGCTTGCATCATCAGATGGAATGTCGGATATTTGCGACCGTGCTCGGCCAGGAAGTTCAAGAAATCCCATTGCGGCATCAGCGCGACGAACTTGCAGTGGGTTGGGAGATGCGACAGATCCGCGACCTTGAGCGTCTCGCCCGCGACCGTTACGCTCGCAGTTTGGAACTCGTTGTGCGGCAGCGCGAGAAAGTCGTCGAGCCAACCCAACTCGTAAAGAAGTTCCAGTGTCGACGGATGGACCGTATCGCCGCGAAAATCGCGGAAGAAGTCCGGATACTTCTCCAGGACGACCACGTCGACGCCCGCGCGCGCCAGCAAGACCGCGAGCATGACGCCGCACGGGCCGCCGCCGACGATGCATACGGTGGTAGTGATCTTTTGCGATGCGTTCATGCGGCGACGAGATTGAGCAGTTTGTCGGGAACGTAGATCCGCTTGCGAAGCTCTTTGCCGTTGAGGTGCGCGCGAACGTTCGGGTCGGCCAGCGCTAGCGCGAGCGCCTCATCTTCGCTTACGCCGACGGCCGCGGCGATGCGCGCGCGTACTTTCCCGTTGACCTGCACGACGAGCGTGATTTCCTCGATCGCCAAGGCCCGCTCCTCCGGCTCGAGATAGCGCTCGAGATGCACGGACGTGGTGTGCCCGAGACGCTCCCACAGCTCTTCGGCGATATGGGGGGCAAACGGCGCGATCAAGATCGGCAGGCTGCGCACCGCGTAGAACATCACTGGCGTCGGCTCGCTCGACGCGGTCATCAGATTGACGAGCTCGTCGAGCTTCGCGATGGTCGTGTTGTAGTGAAAGCGGCGCGACATCGTTTCGTCGATTGCGGACTTCGCGACGACGTGCACCGCGCGCAAAAGTGCTTTTTCGTCCTTCGACTCCGCGCCCGGTGGGGCGCTTAGCTCAGGATGACGACTTTCTCTTATGGCGTCGAAGTGGGGTTCGCAGGCACGCCAGATACGGCCCAGCAACCGCACGCGGCCGCTGATGCCTTCTTCGTTCCAGTTGCTCGTCTCTTCGGGCGGTGTGACGTAGAGCAAAAAGAGCCGCATCGCGTCGACGCCGATCTGCTCTGCGGTTTGGTCGATGCCGACGACATTACCGCGCGACTTCGACATCTTCTCGCCGTCGTGGAGCACGAGCCCTTGATGAAAGAGGCGCGCAAAGGGTTCGTCGGAGCCGCTCACCCAGCCGCGATCGTGGAAGTATTTATAAAAGAAGCGCGAGTAGAGCAGGTGCAGCACCGTATGCTCGGCGCCGCCGATGTACTGGTCGACGTTCATCCAGCGATCGGCGCGCGGCGATGCCCACGGGAGCCCGTCGTTGTGCGGATCGAGATAGCGCAAGTAGTACCAAGACGACTCAAAAAACGTGTCCATGGTATCACTCTCGCGCTTTGCCTTCTCGCCGCACTTGGGACAGACCGTTTCGATGAACTCCGGAATCGATGCAAGCGGCGACCCTTCGCCGGAAATGCGCTCGCGCGGCGGGAGCAGAATCGGCAGCTCGTCGTCGGGGACCGCGACTTCGCCGCAGTGCGGGCAATGGACGATTGGAATCGGCGTTCCCCAATAGCGCTGGCGTGAGATCAGCCAGTCGCGCAACTTGTAGCCGACGCTCTTGCCGCCCGCGCCGATCGCCGTAAGCCGCTCGGCGATCGCCTCGCGCGCTCGTTCGCTCGACATCTCGCTGAAGTCGTCGCTTGCGATCAGGCGTCCGTCCTCAACGTACGCCGCGTGGAGCGGCTCATTCGACTCACCGTTGAGCGGAACGATGACCTCGGCGATCGGCAAGCCCTGCTTCTTGGCAAACTCGAAATCGCGCTCGTCGTGCGCGGGCACGCCCATTACCGCACCGCTGCCGTACTCGGCAAGGACGTAGTTCGTCAGCCATATCGGGATGCGTTCGCGCGAGAGCGGGTTGATGGCGTGTGCGCCGGTGAAGACGCCCTGTTTCTCCATCAGGCTCGTGCGCTCGAGTTCCGTTTTGGATTTCAAGCTCTCGACGAAATCGTCGATTGCTGTCGCCCGCTCGTTAGAAACCGTTCGTTTGAGCGGTCCGACCAGCCGATGCTCGGGCGCGAGTGCTAAGAACGTCGCTCCGTAGAGCGTGTCGAGTCGCGTCGTGAAGACCTCAATGCTTTCGTCCATTCCGTCAACGGCGAAAGCGACGTTCGCGCCTTCGCTACGGCCGATCCAGTTTCGCTGCATCGTGCGCGTGCGCTCGGGCCAGCCGCTCAGGTTTGCCAAATCCTCGAGCAGT
Source organism: Candidatus Acidiferrales bacterium (assembly GCA_035484815.1). Taxonomy (GTDB): domain Bacteria; phylum Vulcanimicrobiota; class Vulcanimicrobiia; order Vulcanimicrobiales; family Vulcanimicrobiaceae; genus Cybelea. The sequence goes on along the minus strand of DATHOO010000254.1, from coordinate 10,906 downwards.
CGATCGGCATAGGCCGTGATCCGCAGGAACCACTGCGAGAGATTTCGCCGCTCGACGAGATGGTCGCAGCGCCAGCAGCGGCCATCGATCACCTGTTCGTTGGCGAGCACGGTCCGGTCGTGCGGGCACCAGTTCACCGGTGCCTCGCGCTTGTAAGCGAGGCCGCTCTCGAAGAGCCGTAAGAAGAGCCACTGATTCCAGCGATAGTACTCCGGCTCGCAGGTCGCGATCTCGCGCGACCAATCGTAACCGGTACCCATCAAGCGGATCTGCCGGCGCATGTTGAGGATGTTTTCCGCGGTCCAGACCGCAGGGTCGATGCCGCGGTCGATCGCCGCGTTCTCAGCCGGTAACCCAAAGGCGTCCCAGCCCATCGGGTGAAGCACGTTGTAGCCGAGCATTCGCATCATGCGCGCGATGACGTCCCCGAGTGTGTAATTCTTCGCGTGGCCCACGTGAAGATCGCCCGACGGGTACGGCCACATCTCCATCGTGTAATACTTGGGCTTCGCGCTCTCGTCGGCCGTGCGATAGAGATGCTCGCGCTCCCAGCGCGTCTGCCACCTGAGCTCGACCGACTTGAAGTCGTACATGAGCAGCATCGTACACGGTGAGGCATTTGTTCCGCCACCCTTTTCACCCAAACGGTTCGGCGTGATAGACGCTCATGGTCTTGAGGTGTGCCCTGATTGCGGCCGTGCTCGGCGTCGCGCTCTTCGCGCTTTGGCATCCGGCGCGGCGGCCCGCGATCGACTCCCAGGCCGCCCCAACGGCCGAGCCGGGCTTCGTCGCTAACGCGAGCGGCGGTAGGCACCGGCGGGGTCCGCGCTTGCCGGCCGGCGACCAAGAACTCGTGGTCTACATAGCGGGAGCAGTGAAGCGGCCCGGTCTCTACCATCTTCGGCCGGGTGCACGCGACGGCGATGCGGTCGCGCTGGCGGGCGGCCCAACTGCGGCGGCGCAACCCGGCGGCGTCAATCTCGCGCAACGCGCGGCCGACGGCGACGAAGTTTACGTTCCGGTTATCGGCGAAACGCACCAGCCACGCTCGTCGCAACGACGCAGCCGGCGCCATGCCGCATCGCCGCCGCCGGAGGGCAGCACCAACATCAACGAAGCCGATGCGGGCGAACTCGCCGCCGTTCCGGGCATCGGCCGTGCAGTCGCAGCTCGTATCGTCGAGCTGCGCGACCGTGAGGGAAACTTTACGTCGCTCGATGAGCTGCTCGACGTCGCGGGCATGACGCAGACTCGCCTCGACCGCGCGCGTCCGTACCTTCGCGATCCCTGATCGGCGAGAGGGGAGCCTCGCGTATAAAGCGCATTCCGCTAACCTTGTGGTTTCCACGGAGCTGCCTGTAAAGGAGACGCTTCCGAACCTGATTCGGCGAGCGCTCGCGCAGCCGCGCGACGAGGCGTTGGTCGAACGGGTCGATGGCGCGTGGAAAGGAACGTCGAGCGAGCGTCTGCTCGAGCGTACGCAGAATCTGGCCTGCGCGATCCGCAACGCCGGCCTCGTGGCCGGCGACCGTGTGGCCTTAATTTCACATAACTGCGTGGATTGGATCGTCGCCGATTTCGCCACACTCTTTGCCGGCTGCGTCGTCGTCCCGATCTATCCGACGCAAGCGCTCGACCATACGGCGTACATCTTGGAACACTCCGGGGCGCGGCTCGTCTTCGTCGACTCCGCCGCGACGTTGGCCCGGCTTCACGAAAGCGGGGTCGCGCTGCCGCGCGTCGTGCGATTCGACGGAGCGGATGCGGACGGGCTCGCGGTCTTTGAAGCGGACGGTGCCGTGATACGCACGGCGAACCCTGAGCTGCCGTCAGCCTGTGAAGCGACACTGGTGCCCGACGATCTTGCCGTTTTGATCTATACCTCCGGCACGACCGGCGCTCCCAAAGGCGTCATGCTCTCGCACGACAATTTGGCGTTCGACGCGCAGGTCTCGCTCGCGTGCGGCTTCGAGGGCATCGAGGGCGGACGCGACGTGATCTCGGTGCTTCCCTATTCGCACATCTACGAGCACACGCTGATCTACATCTATCTCGTCGCGAAGGTGCGCTATTTCATCTGCCACGATCCCAACGACCTACTCCACGACCTGCGTGACGTGCGCCCGTCGGAAATGACGGCCGTGCCGCGCATCTTCGATCGCGTCCTCGCCGGCGTCAAGGGCCAAGCGCGCAGCGCGGGCGGCTTGCAGGCGAAGCTCGTTCCTTGGGCGCTGGCCGTGGGGCGGCGATACATGTTTTCTAAAACCTTCGGGCCGCCCGCGAGCGCCTGGCTCTCGTTCCAGTACGCCCTCGCCAAGCGGCTCGTGCTCGGGAAAATCCGTCACGCGCTAGGCCTCGATCGCATCAAATTTCTCACCAGTGGAAGCGCTCCGCTCCACCTCGATACGGCCATGATTTTCCTTGGCCTGGGCGTTCCGATCATGCAGGGTTACGGCCAAACGGAAACCTCGCCGGTGACGTCGGTAAGCAAACTCTCGCAGAACGAATACGGCGCGGTCGGGCGTCCGATCAGCGGCGTGGACGTTCGAATCGCCGACGATGGCGAGATCCTCGTTCGCGGACGCAACGTCATGCAGGGCTACTATCGCGATCCGGAGGCGACGGCGGCGGCGATCGTCGACGGCTGGCTGCACACCGGCGACATCGGTGACATCGACGAAGCGGGATTTCTGCGTATTACCGACCGGAAGAACGAAATCTTCAAGACCGGCACCGGGAAGTGGATCTCGCCGGCTCGCATCGAAGCGAATATCAAGCGATCGATCTTCGTCACGCAGGCAATGGTGGTAGGCAGTGGGCGTCCGCATCCGATCGCGCTAATTTGCCCGAATTGGTCGCTCGTCCGGTTGGAACTCCCGAATCTGCCCGGCGATGCGACGCCGGAAATGCTCGCCCAGCGCGACGACGTTCGCGCTTTCCTTACGCGTGAGGTCCACAAGCAGACCCGCGGATTGGCAAGCTACGAACAGATCCGCCGTATCATCGTCGTTCCACGCGAGTTCAGCGTCGAGGGGGGCGAGCTTTCGCCGTCTATGAAGATCAAGCGCCGCGTCGTGGAGCAGCGCTATGCCGGCGAGATCGAGGGCGCGTACGAATACGAGACGCCGGTGCCGGCAACCGCGTAGAATCCGTGGCGCATCGCGTCGATGAGGTCGTCCGCGGCCCGATCAAGAGCAAGACCGTCTTTCCTGCCTTGATTCTCCACCTTATCGAGCGGCAACCCGATCACGGGTACGGTTTGATGCAGCGGATCGATGCACTTTGCGGCGACTTGGTCGCCGTCAACACGAACAAGATCTATCCGCTGCTGCGCCGGCTTGAAGAGCGCGGCTTCGTTACCGCGACGTGGGAACACCCGACCAAGCGCTCCAGGCGTGTCTACGCGATTACCGAGCAAGGAATGGAGCGGCTCAAGCGGATCAAGCAACTGATGCTGCCCTATCTCGACTCGATCGCCGGAGCGATTGGCCGGCTGAAGTCCGAGCTGTATGGATCGGGAAAATAGCGCTCTTTGAGCAAACTTTGATTCGCTCGCGGCGCAGCCGGGGCAGGATCGTCAAGCCGCAGCGTCAATATTTCGCGTTCGCATTGGAGGTTTGAAGTTTGCCTTTCACGCCGTGGCGCGTTCTATTAGTCGGCGCGCTCCTGCTTGGGTTACCGTTCCGCGCGGTCGCAAAGCCGGCGGCTATTCCGCCCGGCACGCCGGACGCGGTGACGCATCACACGCTGACGCTTGACGGCCGGACGCTGGCATACACCGCGCGCGCCGGCACGATCACCCTGCGCAACGTGGATGACCAGCCGCAGGCACGCATCTTTTATACAGCCTACACGCTCGACGGCGCGACCCCGACGAAGCGCGCGGTGACCTTCCTTTACAACGGCGGTCCCGGAAGCTCGACGATGTGGCTGCGCATGGGATCCTTCGGGCCGGTTCGCGTCGCGACCGGCGACGGCACCCTCACCGGGCCGCCGCCGTATCGGCTGGTCGACAATCCCTACAGCCTGCTGGATAAAACCGACCTCGTCTTCATCGACATGCCCGGCAGTGGCTACGGCCGCTTCATCGGCGTTGGCACGCGCAAAGACTTTTGGGGTGTTGACGAAGACGCCGAGGCGTTCGCCCAGTTCATTCAGCGTTATCTGACCAACTTCAACCGCTGGAACTCGCCCCGCTTTCTTTTCGGCGAATCGTACGGCACGACGCGCTCGTCGGTGCTCGCAAGCGACCTGCAAGACCGCGGCATCGGGCTCAACGGCATCGTCTTGCTCTCGTCGTTTCTGAACTCGAACATCGACTATAACGACGGCGCACCGGTCGGCGGCGGCGATTGGGCCTACATTCTCTATCTGCCCACCGAAGCAGCAACGGCGTGGTACCACCACGCGCTATCCGGAGCGCCGTCGTTGAACGCGCTGCTCGCGGAGGTGCAAAACTTCGCGCTCGGCGAGTACCTCGACGCGCTTGGACAAGGCGCCCAACTGGCTCCCGATCGCTACAACGACGTTGTCGCCAAACTACGTCAATATACCGGGCTCTCCGACCAGTATATTCGGAACTCGAATCTGCGCATTCCCTACGATCGCTTCCAAAACGAGCTGCTGCGCGAGCGCGGCATGACCGTCGGTCGCATCGATTCGCGCTTTCGAACCTACGTGCTCGATCGCGTCGCGGTCTCACCCGACTGGGATGCTACCGACGCTGCGATCGACTCGGCCTTCGTCTCGATGTCCAACTATTATTTGCGCCAGGTGCTGAAGTACCAGACGCCGCTGCTCTATCGTGGCGAGATCTACGACCTCATTTTCGCCGACGGCGAGACCTGGGACTTCAAACACGGTGCCAACGTCCAGGTTCTCAACGTGACGCCCGATCTGGCCAAAGCCATGACCTATAACCCGAACATGAAGGTCTTCTCGGCGAACGGGTACTTCGATTTCGCTACGCCGTTTTTTGCAACGGTGTACGCGCTCAATCACCTCTATCTCGCGCCCGCGATCCAACGAAATATCACGTACGGCTTCTACGTCTCAGGACATATGGTCTATCTGCATCCGAGCGCGCTCGCGCAGTTTCATGCCGATCTCGAACGCTGGTACGCCGGAGCGCTCGCCCATGCGTAGCGTCATCCTAACGTTCTTGGCGGCGGCGCTGCTCGGCGCGTCGCCTGCGCCGGCGGCGTCAACGGCTCCTGCGGCCTACACGCCGGACGCGGTCACGAAGCACACGATTGTCCTTGGCGGCCGAACCTATCCGTACACCGCGCGGGCGGGAACGATCGCGCTTGAGAACGAGCAAGGCGAGACCACGTGCCGCATGTTTTACACGGCCTTTACGGCCGACGGGGCCGATCCGCGCACGCGCCCGGTAACGTTCTTTTACAACGGCGGCCCGGGAAGCTCGACGATCTGGTTGCGGATGGGTTCCTTCGGACCGATGCGCGTACAAGTCGGCGACGCGACGGCGACGCCGATGGCGCCGTTTAATCTCGCCGAAAATCAGTACTCACTGCTCGATCGCACCGATCTCGTTTTCATCGATGCACCCGACACGGGATTCAGCCGGATTGTCGGCGCGGGGAAGCCGAGCGACTTCTTCGGCGTCGATCCGGATGTGCGCGCTTTCTCGCAGTTCGTAACGCGGTATCTCACCACGTTCAGCCGCTGGAACTCACCGAAGTTCCTCTTCGGCGAATCGTACGGGACGCCGCGTTCGGCGATGCTCGTCAACGCGCTGCAAAGCCAAGGCGTCGGCATCAACGGCGTCGTGCTGCTCTCGTCGGTTCTCGACTTCTCGCTTGACTGGGACGTGAATTTCACGCCGACGGCGATCGGCGGCGGCGACTGGACGTTTCCGCTCTACTTGCCGACCGAGGCCGCCGCCGCTTGGTACCACCACGCGCTGCCCGGAACACCGACCACACTCGCGGCCCTGCTACCCGAAGTCGAAGGATTTGCGATGGGCGAGTATCTCAGCGCCCTCGCTCAAGGCGCGAAACTTTCCCCGTCCACCTACAACGACGTTGTAGCGAAACTCCATCAATACACGGGCCTCTCCGAGCGGTACATTCGCGACTCGAACCTACGGATTCCGTACTGGCGCTTCGTGACCGAGCTCTTCCGAAACAACGGCGTCGCACTCGGCCGGTACGACGCGAGGTACACCTCGTACATGCTCGATCGTCTTGCCGAGCGCACCGATTTCGATGCGACCGATGCCGCAATCGATGCGGCCTTCGTCGGCTCCGGAAACTATTTTCTACGCGACATTTTGGGCTACCACACCAACTTAGTCTACCGTCCGCTCATCAACGTCTTCCGTCAATGGGACTGGAAGCACAACGGTAATCTTCCGACCAATACCGCGCAGGATCTCGCGTCCGCGATGGTCTTCAATCCAAACTTGCGCGTCTTCTCAGGAAACGGTTACTTCGATTTCGCGACGCCGTTTTTTGCCACCGTCTATACGCTGAACCACCTAAACCTGCCGCCGCAGCTGCAGCAGAACATCACCTACGGCTTCTACGAATCCGGTCACATGGTCTACTTGCACTCGCCGGCGCTGTCGCAGTTCCACGACGATCTCGAGCGCTGGTACGCGCAAACGCTCCAAGCTGGAAGGTAGTGTTCCGGCCCTCTACCAGGAGATGACGATCTTGCCGTTGCCGGCCCCGGCGCCGCCTTGCACATTTCTGACGTGCGTGGCGGACGGCTCGACGTAAGAAGAGCCCCCGCCCCCACCGCCGCCGCCGCCGACCCCGCTGGTACTTTCCGTACCCGAGCCGCCACCGCCGCCGCCGTAGTAGCCGCCGCCACCCCCGCCACCTCCGCCGCCAGCGGCGCTCTCGCCGCCGCCGAGTCCGCCGCGTCCGCGTTTTCCGCGATGTCCGTTTGCTCCGGGGCCGAATCCGGAGCGATCTCCGCCCGAGCCGCCTTGTCCGCCCGCGCTTTGCGAACCGCCGAGCCCGCCGAAACCGCTCGGATTGCTGCAACATCCGCCGCCGCCGTCGCCGCCGACACGTCCGCCGCCCGCGCCACCCGCGCCCGCAGCGTAGCCAACCGCCACGCCGCCGCCGCCACCGCCGGCCGCGACGAGCACGCGATTTGCCAATTTGCTACCGCCCTCGCGTATGTCAGATGCGCCTCCGCCGCCGACGCCGCCGTTGACGTCGTAGGTGCGGTAGTCGCCTCGGCCGCCCGTTCCTCCGCCGTTGAATCCACCGCGCCCACCTAACCCGCCGTGGCTGATTCGACCGGCGCTGCCGACGAAGATGGCCAACTTTTCGCCCGGCGTAACCGGTATCGTTGCCTTTACGAAGCCGCCGTTGCTGCCCATTGACTTAGGGCCGCTCGGACCGTCGCTGTAGCTTGGGCTGCCTGCGCCGCTCGCGCCGACGATAACGTGCGAAACGCCGGGCGGCACGGTGAACGTCTGTGGTTCGCCGGTGTATTTAAAGGTTTTCGTTTGGGTCGTCGCAGGCTGCGATATGGAATCGGTCGCCGCGATCGGCGGCTGCGATCCTCCGCAGGCCGATAGCATCGCCGCACCCGCGATGAGGCTCAGGGTGATCCGGCTCGTCATCATCATTGGTTCTCCTGCGCGTGCGCGAGCGTGGTTTGGTAGATGCTTGAGAGTTTATCGTAGGCGCTTCGCATGTCGGGAGTCGGTGCGGCGTCGGCGCTTTCGATCATGCCCTCGAGATTGTCGAGCTGGTTTTCGAGGTAGCGAAAACTGGAAAGGTCGTGCGAATAGACGCCCTCCGAGTCGTCGGGATTATCCGGGGGCGCTTCGCCGATCACGTCGCGCCGGTAAGCGGCGGCGGTTGGGCCGGAGAGTTGTTTGGCGTGTTGCTCGGCCTTCGCGCGTGCGGTGGTGACGTTGGCTCGCAGCGCGGCGACGCGGGTCGCCAAGTCGTACTGCGCGCGTAGATCGGCGTCGGTTGCCGAAAGGCGTGGATCGCGCAGCACCTGAGCGGAGCGAGTAAATGTTGCTCCGTTGACGCTCAATCGAACGGTGTACGTTCCGGGCGGAACGAGCGGTCCATCGGGAGAGTTCTGGTGAAAGTCCCAGACGAAACGATGCGCGCCGGCTTCGGCGACGGGTACCGGGTGCTCCGCTAACCAGTGCGCTAAGAAGCTAATCGATTTTGGATCTACGGGTTTGGGTGGATGCGCGCTCGACCAGCTGCGCACGATTTTTCCGTCGCTCGAAACGATCTCGATAACGACCGGCGTGTGCGAAACGTCGGGAAGGTAGTAGTCGATGTAAAGTCCGACCGGGGCGTTGGGGACTTGCGGCTCGTCAATCGGAAGAAAGGTGCCCTCTTGATTCGTCGGCCGGACGCGGTAGGCCGCGGTCGGAGCGAAGAGATACGCGCCGCGACTCATGGCGTCGCGCATCTGCCGTAGCGGCGTGACGTCGTCCATCACCCACAGCGATCGCCCGTGGGTGGCAACCACGAGATCGCTACCGTGAATCGCGATGTCGCGGATCGATGTGACCGGGAGATTGAGCTGCAACGGCTGCCACGAAGCGCCGTCGTTGAACGAGACATACACGCCGCGCTCGGTACCGGCGTAGAGCAAGCCTCGCGCAACGGGATCCTCGCGCACGGCGTTTACGAACGAGCCGGCGGGAATTCCGCTCGCGATCGGGGTCCACGTCTTCCCGTAGTCACGCGTGCGATAGATGTACGCCGTATAGTCATCGAGCCGGTGACGCTCAACCGCGACGTACGCAGCACCGGGCTCAAATGGCGAAGCTTCAATCCCGGCAACTTTACTCCACGGCGTGAGCGCCGGAGGCGTCACGTTCTGCCAGGTTCGCGCGCCATCGCGCGTTATCCAAACGTAGCCGTCGTCGGTGCCGGCCCAGACTTCGGCGTTGCTGAAGTGTGACGGCGCAATCGCGTAGACGACGCCATGCCGCGTCAAGTTATTCGTATCGGCGAGCGTCGTGGGATCGAGATTCGCTGGAGTTCCTTCGTTGACGCGCGAGAGATCCGGACTGACGAGTTGCCAGGTTTCGCCGCCATCGCGGGTGCGAAAGATTCTCTGCCGCGCGACGTAGAGCGTTTTTCGATCCGTTGGCGAGAACGCAATCGGTAACGTCCACGTTCCGCGCCAAAGCGTGTCGGGATAGTTGATGACGGGATCGATATTTTGCTCCCAGCCAATTGCTGGAATTTCGCGTACCGCCGTCGGGCCGCCGTCGCTCGAGTTGCCGTAGACGAGATCGGGGTGGCGCGGATCGGGCGCGAGGGTGCCGCTTTCGCCGCCGACGTCGAGCGGCCGGAAATCTTGATTGGAGATCGTACCGTAGCGGCCCTGACTGGTCTGCATGGCGGCGCCGGAGTCTTGCTGCGCGCCGTAGGCGTTGAACGGAAACGCATTGTCGGTAGCGACGTGATAGAACTGGGCCGTCGGCTGGTTATACCAAGAGCTCCACGTCTTCGCATCGTTGACGGTGACGATGACGCCTTGATCGCTTCCGAGAATCATTCGATTGGAATCCGAGGGGTCGATCCAGAGCACGTGATAGTCCGGCCCGGTCGGATCGCCCAAAATGGTATCGAAGCTTTTTCCGCCGTCGGTCGAGCGATACGTGGACGTGTTCATCACGTAGACGACGTCGGGATTGCGCGGATCGGCGGTGATGCCGCTGAAGTACCAGCCGCGCTGCCAAATGCGTTGCTCGCCATCCTCGCGAGTCCAGGTTGCGCCCGCATCGTCGGAGCGATAGACGCCGCCTTGATTTGGCGGACTATCCACGTTGGCGTAGATGCGATGCGGCGCCGCGTTCGAAATCGAGAGTCCGATTCGCCCGACGTGCGCCGGCAAACCGTTGGTCAACTGCGTCCAGGTCGCGCCGCCGTCGGTCGTTTTGAATAAGCCGCTTCCCGGACCGTTCGAAGGCGGGTAGACGTTCCACGGCGGGCGGCGCGTCTGCCACAGCGCGGCGTAGATGACGTTCGGATCGTCGGGGGCCATGGCCAGCGCCGTGGCTCCGATGTCGGGGCCTTTGTACAGAACCTTCGACCAGGTGTGACCGCCGTCGGTCGTCTTGAAGACGCCGCGTTCAACGTTAGCGGCGTATGGATGCCCCAGCGCTGCAACGTAAGCGACGTTCGCATTGTGCGGATCGATAACGATCGAACCGATCTGCATCGTATGCTCGAGTCCGATGTGCGTCCAGCTCTTGCCGCCGTCGGTCGACTTGTACATTCCGTCGCCATAGGCGATATCCGAACGCATATCGGCTTCGCCGGTGCCGACGTAGATCGTGCGCGGGTCGCTCGGCGCCACCGCGATTGCGCCGATGGATCCGATATCCGCGCCGTCAAAGACCGGATTCCAGGTTCGTCCGGCGTCGAGGCTCTCCCAGACGCCGCCGTCGACGGCACCGAAATAAAAGTGATTCGGCTCGCCGGGCACGCCGGTTACCGCGAGCGCGCGACCGCCGCGAAACGGACCGATGAGCCGCCACCCAAGCCCGGTAAGGTAAGAAGAGCCGATTGGCGCTGCCGTTGCCGCAAAACCGAACGCGGGCGCGGAAAACGCGCACGCTATGAAAAAAAAGAGCAGACGTCGCATAACGTCTGCTCTTAGTTACCGGAACGAAACGCGCCTACCAGCCGCCGCCGCTGTCGCCGCCGCCACCACCGAAGTCGCCGCCGCCGCCGAAGTCGCCACCGCCGCCAAATCCGCCGCCACTCCAGTCACCCGAACTTGCGGCGCCCATATCGGCTTGGCCCGCGTCGCTCTGGAAACCACCGGAATCGCCTGCACCCCAACCGCCGCCTGCGTCGGATGGAAGTTGTCCGGCTTGCGTCGGCGCGATGCCGCCACCGCCGCGGAAGAGTTCGTTGCCGAGCCACGCACCGCC
>DATHOO010000253.1:0-19860 GCA_035484815.1 Candidatus Acidiferrales bacterium | reverse complement strand
AAGGGCGCTTCGTCCGCCAGACCGGTGGTAAGGGCCAGTACGGCGATGTGTGGCTGCGGGTTGAGCCCCAACCGCCGGGAACGGGGTTCGTCTTCGAGTGGAAGATCGTCGGCGGGGCCGTTCCGAAAGAGTACTCGAAGGCGGTTCAAGAGGGCATCCGCGAGTCGGCGCAGAGCGGCGTCCTCGCAGGCTTCCCAGTCATGGACTTCAAGGTTGCCGCCTTTGACGGTTCGTACCACGAGGTCGACTCGTCGGAGATGGCCTTCAAAATCGCCGCCTCGATGGCGTGGAAAGAAGCCAATCGCGCGGCGGGCCCGATTCTGCTCGAGCCGATCATGAAAGTCGAGGTTACGACGCCCAAGGAGTACATGGGCGCGATCAACGGCGACTTGAGCCGCCGGCGCGGCGCGATTCACGCGACCGAAGAGGCCCCGGGCGGCGCGCAGGTGATCACGGCCCACGTACCGCTCTCGGAGATGTTCGGCTACGCGACCGACATGCGTTCGGCGACGCAAGGCCGCGCGACGTACACCATGGAGTTCGCGCACTATGAAAAGGCGCCCAGGAGCGTCGAGGAAGAGATCGTCGCGAAGTCAGCCGGCAAGAAGGCTGTCCCAGCTTAGCTGAGGCTCGGCGAAGTCTTCACTCCCGGCGCAACTTTCGCGCTCAATCAAACTGTGACGGCTCCGGGAAGCCGAACCACCCGCGACGAGATTCGTTTTCGGTCGACGATGCTATAATCGCTTCGTCGGCCCAGAAACAGCTGTCGGAGGTAGGCGCTCATGAACGCTGCAGGCATCCATCGGATCGCGAGAGTTCTTGCGTTAAGCTTAAGCTGCAGCGCGTGCTCCATCGGCGCTTTACGCCCCGAAGCCATCCCGGCGGGAACCGGAGCATGGCAGACGGGCGGGTCGGCGCGTCACGGGCGACTCTTCCTCTACGTTGCCGGCTGGGACATCTCGAAATACGCCTTGGGCAGTTCGCAACCGCTACGAACGGCCGAAAATACCGACATCACGGCGGCCTTGGCGCTCGACCGTTTCGGCAACTTATCGGCGGTGGAAGGCTATGGGAGCTTCAGCGGACAGATCCAAGCCTACAACGCACGCGATCTCAAGCTGGTGCGCACGATTCGAAACACGCCTTCATTCTCGTCTCAGGCCGTCACCGACCGATCGGGTTATCTCTACGTCGCCGATCATGGTCCCATCTGGGTCTACGCACCTGGCGGGAGACGGCTGATCTATCGGATCCGCCACGGCGCCGAGGACGCGCACGCTTTAGCCTTCGACGCATCGGGCAACCTCTATGCCGGCAACCGTGCACACCTCGTTAGCGTCTTTGTTCCGACGCAAAAGCCGGGGCACATGGCGCTCTCGCGGAGTATCCGCGACGGCGTCGATCATCCCGAAGCGCTCGCTGTCGGCCCAACCGGCGACCTCTTCGTTGCCAACTTTCTCGCCTGCAACCCACCCTGTGGGAATGGCTCGGTTACCGTTTACCCGCCGGGCGGCGCCGAGCCTATGTTGAAAATAACTGATGGCGTAGCGGCTCCCTTGCGGCTGGCGGTAGATTCCACGGGCCGGCTTTACGTCGCGAACGTTTCACTTGGGCGACAGATCCATCCACGCGGCTGGGTCTCCGTTTATGCGCCCGGAGGCAGCCGACCGACGCGGAAGATCACCGACGAGGTTCGAGGTCCGATCGCGCTAGCGATCGACCCGTCAGACAACCTTTACGTAGCGAACGCCTACGACCACTCCGTTACGGTTTACAGCCCCGGCGGAGCGACGCTCCTGTACAAGATCACCAAGGGCATCAGCAATTACGCCGACGCACTCGCCATCGGTCCACAATAGGCTGCTTGACCGCAGCACGCGGCCTCGTTGACAGGAACTCCTTGGGCTTGATACTATTCCGTGGCTATGCGCCCTCAGCCTGAGGGCGTTTACCGCGTAAGGCGGCAGAGCCAGACAAAACGCCTGGCACCGTGTACTTACGACAGCGCCTTGAGAGGAACCTGATGGCTAAGCAAAAGTTCGAGCGCAAGAAGCCGCACGTCAACATCGGCACGACCGGTCACGTCGACCATGGAAAAACCACCCTGACGGCCGCTATCATGCACTGCCTGGCAACCGAGGGGTTGGCACAGAAAGTCGGCGTCGACCAAATCGACAACGCGCCTGAAGAAAAAGAGCGCGGCATTACGATTGCGATCTCGCACCAAGAGTACGAGACGCCCAACCGCCACTATGCCCACGTCGATTGCCCCGGCCACGCGGACTACATTAAGAACATGATCACGGGCGCCGCTCAGATGGACGGCGCGGTTCTGGTCGTGGCGGCTTCGGACGGTCCGATGCCGCAGACCCGCGAGCACATTCTGCTCATGCGCCAGGTCGGAGTGCCGCGCATCATCGTGTTCCTCAATAAGGTCGATATGGTCGATGACGAGGAGCTGCTCGAGCTTGTCGAGATGGAGATCCGCGAGCTGCTTAGCCAGTACGAGTTCCCCGGCGACGACACGCCGATCATTCGGGGCTCGGCGCTCAAGGCGCTCAACTCGAGCGGCAAAAAGGGTGATCCCGACGCTGACCCCATCTTCAAGTTGATGGAAACGGTTGACGACTACATTCCCCAGCCGGAGCGGCAGATCGATAAGCCCTTCCTGATGCCGGTCGAAGACGTCTTCACGATCACCGGACGCGGCACCGTCGGCACGGGGCGCGTCGAGCGCGGCCAAGTGAAGGTCGGCGAAGAGGTTGAGATCGTCGGGCTCAAGGAGGAAACGAAGAAGACCGTTGTTACGGGCATCGAGATGTTCCGCAAGTTGCTCGACGCGGGTATCGCCGGCGACAACATCGGCGTGCTGCTTCGCGGCGTCGATCGCAACGAGATCGAGCGCGGCCAAGTGCTCGCCAAGCCAGGTTCGGTGAAGCCGCATAAAAAATTCAAAGCCGAAGTCTACGTGCTGTCGAAGGAAGAAGGCGGTCGGCACACGCCGTTCTTCGGCAACTACCGGCCGCAGTTTTACTTCCGCACGACCGACGTCACGGGCACGATCAAACTCCCGGAGGGCGTCGAGATGGTCATGCCGGGCGATAACGTGCAGATGGACGTCGAGCTGATCACGCCAATCGCATGCGAAGAGGGTCTTCGCTTCGCGATTCGCGAGGGCGGCCGCACGGTCGGCGCCGGCGTCGTTACCGCCGTCGCTGAGTAACCTCGCAAGCTTTCCATCCTGAGCCGAGGCGCGCAGCGCCGAAGTCGAAGGACGAAACAAACAACCTCGAATCTTGAAAATATGAAGAGTAAATAATGGCGAAGCAGATGATCCGAATACGCCTGAAGGCGTACGATCACAAAGTCCTCGATCAGTCGGCTGAGCGGATCGTCGAAACGGCGAAACGTACCGGTGCATTCGTCAGCGGACCCGTCCCGCTGCCGACGGAGATCAATCGCTTTTGCGTGCAACGATCGACGAATAACGACAAGAAGTCTCGCGAACACTTTGAGATGCGGACGCACAAACGGCTCATCGACATACTCCAGGCTTCGCCCAAGACCATGGACGCCCTGATGCACCTCGACCTGCCGGCCGGAGTGGATATCGAGCTCAAGGCCTGAGCTGCCGAGCCATTGCGGGCCGTTTTTAAGCCCCTTGCTAGCTGGGCAGGCTAGCAGGGGCTTTTTGTTTCTATTAGCCGCGGCAGCAGGGCGCTCGCATATGCGCGCCCAATTTGGGTAACTCCAAGGGAACGGCGCTTCAGCTTACCGCAGGGAGCAAGAGTATGATATGGTTATGACCCCGCCGATGGGGGTTCCGCTCCACGGCTCGCACAAGCTGCGGACTCACGTCGTGCGCCAAGATGTCCGGCGGCTTAATGCTGTGGAACATCCGGCGGCCGACTGTGCCTGCAACTTGCGGGAATGCTGCGACGAGTTTCGACTCGCGACCGCGTTCGGCTTGATCGCCGCGGGCGCCTGGAACAAGTTCACCGGTTATTCCAGTTCGTTTCTTACGGTCTTTCACGAACAGCGCCGCCTAGGCGCAAGCGGAACGCTTTACTGCAGTTAAGGAGCAATTATGAATTTCATCAGAACGAAGTCGGCGACGTACGTGCTCAGTGCGTTCGTTGCCGCCGCATTTCTTGCCGCCTGCAGCTCGGGTGGGACGCAACCAGCGTCACCCAGCTCGGGCCTCGGCATGAGTTCGTCGGCTTCACACCATCCTGGCTCGCTAGGCCGTAGCGGTCCCGGACACATGTATTTGGGTGTAAAGTGGCGGACCCCGAAGCAACGCAATCACGTCAAATCTTGGATCTCCCCCGACGTAATGAACTCGCCGCGGCTTCTCTTCGCGGCAGACGCAGGAAACCAAGTCGTCAACATCTTCAGGATGACGAACCATAGCATGGACTACAAGGGGGCCCTCGCGGGACCGGATCCGGGAACACGATTCGAATACCCCCAAGGCGAGTGTGGAGACAGTCGCGGCAACATCTATGTCGCAGATACCGAAGCCCAGAAGGTTTACGCATTCACGCGCACCGGAACGTCTGCGTTTGCGACCTACGACACAGCCGCTTTTGGTCATCCCGCGTCGTGCGCGTGGGATCCAAGCACTGGAAACCTCGCGGTTACGCTCCTCAGTGATACCGGTGGCGGTGACGGCGCCGTGTTGATCTATTCAAGCGCGTCGCAGACTCCGACCGAGATATCTAATCCCGGTCAGGCCGCCTACTACTTCGCCGGCTACTCCCCCAGCGGTGATCTGTGGGAGGACGGCTTTGACAGCTCCGGCAACTTCGTTGTCGCGTTCTGTGGCGCATCGAGTTGTAC
The DNA here is from genome assembly GCA_035484815.1 of Candidatus Acidiferrales bacterium. Lineage (GTDB taxonomy): Bacteria > Vulcanimicrobiota > Vulcanimicrobiia > Vulcanimicrobiales > Vulcanimicrobiaceae > Cybelea. The sequence continues at coordinate 15,018 of DATHOO010000253.1, read as the reverse complement.
CACCATTCCCATTAGTGGCGGCACGATTTTCTATCCGGGCGCCGTTCAATTCGATCGAGTCAGAGGCGAATGGGTCGTCTTCGATCAACAGTGCAACGGTGCGCAGTCGTCTTGCAGCTACGTAGTTGCAGGAAGCGGCGCGCTCAGCAATCGCGTAGACTACTTCGCACACAACGGTAGCGAAGCGTGCGACGTCGTGCAGGCCGTCATCGGAGCCGACAACGGCAACCTATTCGCCGCCGGCGGTGATGCTGACACCTGCGGTAATTCGAGCGCCTCGGTCGATCGGTGGGCGTATCCCGCCGGCGGGGTGCCCACGACCCACACTTCAGAGCAAATAATCGACCCGAGTGGGTCGGCAATCAGCAACAAGAACAAATAGACCCGAACTGGGGTAACGAACAAGGCCAACTGCGAAGGCAGTTGGCCTTGCTTCAATTTCAGGGAGCACTCGCTAACGAAGGAGAACTACGTGGAAGTTAAGTCGAGCTACCTCGGCACCATGATCGCACTAGCGACCGTCGCATTCGGTCTCATCGCCGCCGGAGCATGGAACAAGTTCATCAGCGACGCGATCGCGCTCTTTTTCAAACCCGGAAACGGCGTGCTCGCCGAGCTTATCTACGCCGTGATTATCACGATCATCGCGATCGTGGTCGTTCAATCGCTGGCGAAGCTCGCGCAGAAAGAATCGGAGTTTAGCGCAAAGCTCGGGTTCGCGAAGAAGCCGCCGGAGAGTTAACCGGCGGCGGGGTCCGTTTTGCGCGGCGGTTTGCCCGCGCGGATCTTGAAGGCCAGCTCCGGTCGCCGCTGCAGCGGCGGGTACGCGTGCGCGCGCACTTCGAAGCCGGTCTTCTGCAGCCCGAGCCGCAGGGCCGCCTGTTGAATCCCATGCAGGATCGCCGCGTTAAGGGTTTCGTCGGAGACGCCGAGGTCCATCAGACTCTCGACGCCGTCCTTCTTGGAGAGGAGGGTCAAGCGAATTTCACCGGGCACTCGCGCCGATTCGTGCTCCTCGTCGACAGGATCGTGAAAGACGACCACGTGACGGTCCTCGTAGACGACCTCATTGTCTTCAACGACCTTCTCCCATTCCTTCGGTTCTTTTTCCCATTGCGGTTGCGCGCCTAAAACATCCGCCGGCGCGACGATTTTCTTTTTACGCTCCGCGCTCATGCGCGCAGCTTCACCGAAGCCGAGAGGACGCCTGCCCGAAATGCCGGAAGTCGCGCGCATGACGCAGTGGATCTCGGAGATGATGAGCGGTCCGGAGCAACGGACATGGGAGAAGCCCGATCCGCAGCACACGTTTCGCGGACGCCTCGACGGTACGCGCGCGAAGGTTGACGAGATCGTCTATCAGGACGACGACGTCTTTGCCTTTCGCCACAACATCGATCAAAGTAAAGAAGAATGGTGGGAAGTCCACGTCGTCATTATTCCGAAGCGATGGGTTCCGACGATTCTCGACCTCGGGCTCGGCGACGCGATCGTATGGCATCGCCTGATCGCCGGCATACAGAAGGTCGCGTTGGCCCTGGGGCTTTACGAAAAAGGCTTCCTTATTCGCATGGGCGTGCTGCCGCCGTATCAACACACCGAGCACGTTCACATCCACATTCTCTCCGGCAAGCACGCCTCGCCCGTAATCGACGGGCCGATGCCGGATGCCGGCTGATTCGCCAAAGCCCTCACTCACCAGCATCGCGCTGACCTTCGCTTCGATCTCGTCGACCGCGTTCGGCGGGGGACAAAAAGCGAGCGTTCGTCAACAGGTGCTCGCGCGCGGCTGGATGGACCGGGAGCGCTTCATGGATGGCCTCGAGATTGCGGAGGTGCTCCCGGGGCCAAATATCCTCAACTTGGCAATTTACTGCGGGCAACGGGTGCGCGGGATTCCCGGCGCCGTCGCAGCCTTCTTAGGCGCCAGCGTTCCTCCGTTCATCATCGTACTGATTGCCGGGGCGCTCTACTTTGCGTACGCTTCGAACCCGTTCGTGCAGGGCGCGCTGCGCGGTTGCGCGCTCGGTGCGCTCGGGCTCACGCTCGGGAATGCGCTGGAGCTGACCTGGGACGAACGCGCCGATTGGCTCCGCATTGCGCTGTTGATCGTCACCGCGGTGGCCGTCTCGTTGCTGCGAATGCCGCTACTGCTGGTGCTGGTAATTTTTGGGGGCGCCGGCATCGTTCACGAGTATCTTCGTTCGCGTGGCAAGGTCGATGAGTAAAACGGCCGAGACGATTCTCCACCTGCTCTGGACGTTCGCGCAGCTCTCGGTCTTGGGCTTTGGCGGCGGCAAAGGGATCATTCCGCAGATGCACGCGGACGCGGTGACGCATTACCACTGGGTCACCTCCGATCAATTTTCGCAGTTCTACACGCTCGGAAAGCTGGTTCCGGGGCCGACTACGATCTTTGCGGCACTGATCGGTTATGCTGCAACGCCGGCGCGCCCGTATCTCGGCGCGGCGGTGGCGACGCTCGGGATGTTCGTGCCGTCGAGCGCGATGATGGTGGCTTTCGACACGCTTTGGGACCGCTTTGCCGGGTCGCCCTGGCGCACCATTGTTGCGCGCGGATTAGCGCCGGCGATCGTCGGACTGGTTTGGTCGAGCGTCTGGACCATCGGACGCGGAACGACCGCGCTGACGTTCTCGCCGGGCTCGTTTAGGATGCTGCTTTCCGTCGCCGTGGTCGCGGCCGTGACGCTGTTGATGCTACGCGCGAAAGTGGCGGCCCCGCTGCTCGTCCTCCTGGCGGGCGGCGTAGGGGTCGTCGCGCTCCGCTAAGCGAACCGAGCGGCCATGCCCATCGAGCTTCACGAACTGCGTTCGCGCGCGTTTCACGGAACCAAACGACGAATCTACCATCTGCTCGAAGAGATGGGCACGTCGGGGGATCAGATCTGGCCGTTCGCATCACAACCCTTTATGCGTTCGCCCGGACCCCTCACGCCAGGGCGAACCGAGGAATGGCATCTCGGAATTCACGGGATCCTGGAGGAGACGGTTCCCGAAGAGCGGATCGTGTGGCGCTTTCAAAACGAGGGTCTCGACGGAACCCACGGTTTTCACCTTTCCACCGAGGGCAAAGAAACGCTGCTCGAATACCGCGTTGACGCGATGCTCTCCGATACCGACGGACGGCTGCTCTGGCGTCGTTTCGAGGACCAGTTCGAACGTTCGACCGAAGCGCTCTTCGACAAGCTCGCGCGGGTCCTCAAGCGTTGACGCCGCCCGACGCCGTCGATTTCGTCGACGTCGCGGGCTTGCTATCCGACGAGGAGCGGCTCGTTCGCGACACCGTGCGCTCGTACGTGCGCTCCCGCATTCTGCCCTCAGTCGCCGAGTGGTTTGAAGAAGGAACGCTGCCGCGCGACCTCGGCCCCGAACTCGGCCGCTTAGGTTTGCTCGGCATGCATCTCGATGGCTACGGCTGTGCGGGGGCGAGTGCGGTTGCGTACGGCATCGCCTGCCTCGAGCTCGAGGCCGGCGACTCCGGCGTCCGCAGTTTTGCCTCGGTGCAAGGCTCGCTCGCGATGTACGCAATCTACCGTTTCGGCGACGAGGCGCAGAAAACGGCCTGGCTTCCGCGGATGGCTCACGGTGAGCTCATCGGCTGCTTCGGATTAACTGAACCCGACTTTGGAAGTAACCCCGCGGGAATGCGCACCTACGCGCGTCGCGACGGTTCCGATTGGATTCTCGATGGGACGAAGATGTGGATTACCAACGGATCGATCGCCGATCTTGCGATCGTCTGGGCGCAATCCGACGAGGGGATTCGCGGCTTCATCGTACCGCGCGACGCGAAGGGATTCAGCGCCTCGGACATTCACCGCAAGCTTTCGCTGCGCGCCTCGATCACGAGCGAGCTCGTCCTCTCGAACTGTCGCCTTCCCACCGATGCACTCTTGCCGCAGGCCAACGGCTTGAGCGCACCGCTGGCCTGTCTCAACGAAGCCCGCTACGGCATCGTTTGGGGTTCGATGGGGGCGGCGCGCAGCTGCTACGAGACCGCACTTGAGTATGCCAAGACGCGCGTGCAGTTCGACCGTCCAATCGGCGCGTATCAGCTTACACAGGCAAAACTCGTCAACATGCTGCTCGAGCTCAACAAAGGCACGTTGCTCGCGTTGCACCTCGGGCGCGCGAAGGACCGCAAACGCCTGCATCCCTCGCAAGTGAGCTTCGGGAAGCTCAACAACGTCCGCGAAGCCCTCGCCATCGCGCGCGAGGCGCGCACCATTCTCGGCGCCAACGGCGTCACGCTCGAGTATCCGGTGATCCGGCACATGAATAACCTCGAGTCGGTGCTCACCTACGAGGGCACAAGCGAGATGCACAGCCTCATCGTGGGCAAAGAGATCACCGGCCTCGCCGCGTTTACGTAGCTGCGCTAAACGCGCACATCACACGTAATCGCTAAGTTTAATCGTCGTGTCGCGTTCGCCGGCGGCGTTGCGAACGTGCAGTTGCACGTTGGTGCCGGCCGGCCCGGAGAGAATCGATCGCAGCGCGGCAAGCGAGTCACTCGAAGCCGCAGCGCCGTTCACCTTGAGGATAACGTCGCCTTTCGCAAGACCCGCCGACGCGCCAGGCGACCCCGGAAAGACCGAGATGACGGTGTACGCGCCGGCGGCGTCGATAATAAAGAGTCCCGACCGGTCGAACGTCGCGGGCAGGTCAAACGTGGCGTTCTTCGCGAGAAGCAATTGGTGGTGCGCGTAATCGAAGGTCACGTCGAACCGGCGCAAGATCGCGCCGCCGACGTTAGCCGGATTGAACGGATCGGCCATGGCGCCTTTCGATTGGATTCCAAACGACGCGATGCTGTTGGTGATCGTGTACGGACCGATCTGCAGGTTCGGAATGCGCCCAAACCGCGCGTACGATGGGCCGCCGACGCCGAATCCCTCGACGCCGGGAGCCGTTTTTGCGAGCGCCGCGATCGCGGGATGCGCTTGGACAAAGGGCGTGGAGAGCGAGATCCCGCCGCGGCTGCCGGTGTCCACCTCGCCATCGGTCGTAACGTTATCGACGCCGATGGAAATGCGCGGAATGGTGTTGTCGAAGAAGAATGGGATCGCGGCCGCTCCCGGCGCTGTCGCCGGCGTCGCGCTCGGCGTCGCGAGCGTGAGCTTCGAATCAGCATAATCGATCGTCGTGAGAAAACGCGCTAAGAACTGATACCCGATCATGCCGTCGATGCGCATGCCCTCGGCCATGCCGAAGCCGGTAGCGATCGGCAACACCAGCATGTAGGGACGGCGGACCGTCGCGTTGCCGACCTTGATCGACTCGATGCGAGTGAACGAGGCACCCTCGGTTGCATTTCCGACGCCCCCGAGCTGCATCGCACCCGACGTCTTTGCGCTGAGCGCGGCTGCGACTTCAGGCGTCACGATATAGTCGCCGCCGCTATCGAGGACGAAGGTGTACGGCCCGCGCCCGTCGAGCATGACGCTTGCGTAGACGTGGTTGTTCACGATCTGCAGCGGTACGGTTGTGCTTCCGCCGGCGACGGCAGCATCGTGAAAACTCTGTCCCGGAACTCGCATGCGCTCGGCGACGTCGCCATTGATTTCTACCGACGAAATCCGCTCGCTAAAGCTGTTGCCGGCCGACGTCTGCGTGTTGCTATCGAACGGATAGAGAATGCCGTCGACGCGACGGTAGTTCGACAGCGTGGTTTTTACCGAAACGATTCCAAACGTCATCGTCTGTTGAGCGATAAGATGCGTGCGCGGATCGATCCACAGATCGACCTCGCTGCCCTGCGGCGGCGTGACCGCGAGCACGTCATAGTCTTGGTTCGCCTCCGTCCGCCGGCCGGCGTAGATGACGGTCGCGCCGCCGGCATCGGGGCGCAGGTACCGCAAATTGTCGAGATAGGCTTGGTTGATGGCTTGCAAGCGGCCGGAGATGCCGCCGTCAATGGTCACGAGGCCGGCATAATCCTGGTTCCACGCGACCTTGCCGTCCCAGCCGTTCGCGCCGCTCAGCGCTCCGGCGTTTTGATCGCTCGTAAAGCGCACGCCGCGCACATCGTCCCATTCTTGAGCGTTGCCGCGGACGCCGACCACCACGATGCCGCCCGCGGTGTGGATCGAGGCGAGCGAGCCGATGGGGCGGGTAAGCATCGCTTTGCGAAGACCATCGAGGAGCGACTTGGTCGAGGGCGCGGCATCGGCCGTGCCGCCGAGAGAGATGAAAAGCGCGGCGCCCAGGCCGGCCGTAAAGAGTCTGGCATTCATGCCGTTACGTACGCGAAGCAAACGCCGCTTGTTGCATTTTGCTGACGAGCTTGACCTCTTTGGGCGAGCCTGGTAAACTTCCGTGGTTACGGGTCACGCAACCAATACGCCTGGCTCCGTGGCATTAGACCTCACCGCCGAAAGAGAAGTATGAAGAACATCCTGGGCCGCAAAGTCGGGATGACCAGCGTCTTCACCGAGGACGGGCGCTCCGTGCCCGTGACGGTAATAGCCGCCGGTCCCTGCACGGTCGTGGAGCGTCGAACCAAGGAAACGCACGGCTACGACGCCGTCGCCCTCGGTTTTGAGTCGCAGAAGCGCAACCGGGTGACGCGCGCTCTGGGCGGCCATTTCAAGAAACAGGGCGTTGAGCCCGTTCGCTTCGTCCGTGAGTTCCGCACCGGGCTGGAGGATCTCGAACCCGGCGCGACCGTGACGGTCGCGGGCTTCGAGGCGGGAGATCGCGTCGACGTCGTCGGCATCTCGAAGGGCCACGGCTTCGCGGGCGGCATCAAGCGCCACAACTTTCGCGGCGGCGGCGCCAGCCACGGTTCGATGATCCATCGGCAGCCGGCCTCGAACGGCGATACGAACGCGGGCCGCACGACCAAAGGCAGCCGTCGTCCCGGTCACTATGGCGTCGACCGGACCACGCTTCAGAATCTCGAGGTCGTCCGCTCCGATACCGATCGCAACCTTTTACTCGTACGCGGCGCCGTCCCGGGGGCGAAGAACGCGCTCGTGATGGTGCGGCGGAGCGTGAAGAGCCGCAATGCCTGACGTCATCAACGCCGGCGGCAGCGTCGTTCGCCAATTCGAGCCGCCCACGATCTTCGCGCAAGACCTCGCAGAGAAGCGCAGCGTGATTTACCGCGCGGTCCATCGCGAGTTTGCCAATCCGCGCGCGGGCACGGCCTCGACCCTCAAGCGCGACGAGGTTTCCGGCGGCGGCCGCAAGCCCTGGCGTCAGAAGGGCACCGGCCGGGCGCGTCAAGGATCGATTCGTTCGCCGCAGTGGCGTCACGGCGGCGTCGTTTTTGGGCCGCAGCCGCGCAGCTACGTCGAGTCCCTCAATAAGAAGGAACGCCGGCTCGCCTTCATCGCGGCGCTTGCCGACCGCTTTCAAAACGACGCGGTCCTGCTCTTCGACACCACCGAGTTTGCGATCGACAAGACCGCGGCGTTTGCCAAGACTCTTTTCGGAAGCGCTAAAGCGGCACGGCGCGGACCTACGACGCTGGTCGTCTTCCGGCTCGACGAGCCGCACGCGGCGGAAATCACGCGCGTTAGCGGCAATCTCCAGCGCGTCGGCGTTACCGACGAGGGCGCGCTCGACGTGAAAGATGTACTGCGCTTCGACCGTCTCATCTTCACTACCGCGGCCTACGACGCGCTCACGCAGCGACTGACCACAGCAAAGGAGAGCCGCGATGGAAGCGCGTGATGTGATCGTCGCTCCAAGAATCACCGAGAAAGCGATGGCCGACGCTCTCGGGCAGCAGTACACGTTCGTGGTGCACCCGCAGGCGACCAAGACGCAGATCCGCCACGCGATCGAGGAAATCTTCAAAGTCAACGTGCTCCGGGTGAACACCGTGAACGTGCGCGGGAAGAAGCGCACCTTCGCGCGCCGCGGACGCCGCCTTACCGGTAGCACGAGCGACTACAAGAAGGCGATCGTCAAGATCAAGGCGGGCCAGAAAATTGAGCTCGGCGGAGTGAACTACTTTGAACAATAGTATTGGAGTGCCGACGTGCCGGTAAAGAAATATCGGCCGACATCGCCCGGCAAGCGCTTCATCACGACGATCGACTTTTCGGAGTTGTCAAAGGTTGCGCCGGAGCGATCGCTGCTCGAGGTGCGTAAGAAACACTCCGGACGCAATAACAACGGCCACATCACCGTGCGCCATCGGGGCGGCGGCACTCGCCGGCTTTACCGCATCGTCGATTTCAAGCGCTCGAAGGACGGCGTGCCGGCGAAGGTGGCGACGATTGAGTACGATCCGAACCGGTCGTGCCGCATTGCATTGCTGAACTATCGCGACGGCGAGAAGCGCTACATCCTGGCGCCGCTCGGGCTCGCGGTCGGCGAGCTCGTCGAATCTGGTCCAAGCGCGGACATTAAGATCGGCAACGCACTGCCGATTCGGAACATTCCGGTCGGCACGGTAATTCACAACATTGAGCTACGCCCCGGCCAGGGCGGAAAGCTCGTACGTTCAGCCGGCGTCTCGGCGCAGCTCATGGCCAAAGAAAATGAGTATTCGCAAGTGCGCATGCCCTCGGGCGAGGTGCGTAAGATTCATATCGAATGCCGTGCGACCATCGGTCAGCTCGGTAACATCGAGCACGAGAACCAAGTGATCGGAACCGCAGGGCGTTCGCGTCATCTCGGGAAGCGCCCGAGCGTTCGCGGCATCGCGATGAATCCGGTCGATCATCCGCATGGCGGCGGCGAGGCGCGCTCGACCTCCGGACGGCCGCCGACGACGCCGTGGGGGCAGATGACGATGGGTAAGAAGACGCGCCGCAATAAGCGCACGTCGAAGATGATCGTTCGCCGGCGAGGTTCGAAGTAAATGGCGCGTTCGCTGAAAAAGGGACCGTACGTTGCCGAGCATCTCGTGGCGAAGATCGAGAAGCTCAATGAGACGCGCGACCGGCGCATCATCAAGACATGGAGCCGCGCATCCACGGTGCTGCCGTCGATGGTCGGCCATACGATCGGCGTACACAACGGCAAAACGCACATTCCGGTCTACATCACGGAGAATATGGTCGGGCACAAGCTCGGCGAGTTCTCACCAACGCGTCACTTCCGCGGTCACGGCGGCGACAAAGCGACGGTGAAGACGTGACCGAAGGCAATCCGCAGGCGGTCGCGCATCTGCGCTTCGTGCGCACGGCGCCGCGCAAGCTCCGCCGTGTGGCCGACGCGATCCGCGGAAAGAGCGTGCGCGAAGCGCTCGTTCTTTTGAAGTTTGCCGAAGTTTTTGCCGCCGAGCCGATCGAGAAGCTCGTGCGCAGCGCGGCTGCAAACGCCGGCAACAATCACAACATGAACGCGGACGACCTCTACATCGCGCGGATCACGGTCGACGGTGGTCCGGGCGGCCGTTTCACCAAGCGCCTCGACCCGCGGGCCCAAGGCCGCGCGGCGTTCAAGCGCAAGCGGCTCTCGCACGTGACCGTCGTCGTCAGCGAGGGCGCGCCGGCGAAGCCGCGCAAGCGTCGCGCGGGCGCGTCCATTCAGGCGGCCCGGGTAACGACGCGCCGCGCGCAACCGTCGCGCAAACGGTCGCGCAAAGCTGCAGCGGGCGCCGCGGCCGCGAGCGCTCCGCCAACGGAATCTAAGGAAGCATAAATGGGGCAAAAGATACATCCGGTCGGCATGCGCTTGGGCATCACGCGCACGTGGGACAGCCGCTGGTTCGAGAAGAAGCACTACGTCGACTGGCTGCACGAAGACGTTGCGATCCGCAAGTCGTTCAATCGCTGGATGCGCTCGGCGTCAATCAGCAAGATCGAGATCGAGCGGCGTGCCAATCAAGCGCGCGTGATCGTCAACACTGCCAAGCCCGGCATCATCATCGGCAAGCGCGGCGTCGGCATCGACGATATTCGCAAGAACCTGGAGCGGCTGACCGGCAAGAGCGTGGCGGTCAACGTGATGGAGATCTCTCACCCGGAGCTTGACGCTCGCCTTGTGGCGCAGAACATCGTCGATCAGCTCGAGAAGCGGATTGCGTTCCGCCGCGCGATGAAACAGGCGATCATGCGGACGATGCGCGCCGGTGCGCGTGGCGTCAAAGTGCAGGTTTCGGGCCGCTTGGGCGGCGCTGAAATCGCGCGCACCGAGCACAATGCCGACGGAAAGGTACCGCTGCACACGCTGCGCGCCGACATCGATTACGCGCAGGTCGAGGCGTTTACGACCTTTGGCCGGATCGGCGTCAAGGTTTGGATATACCGCGGCGAGGTCTTACCGGATCAGCCACGCGGCGACGGTGCACTTCGCGATCGTGCGGATCGTGGACGGGATCGGCGGGAACGCGGCGGACGTGGCCGCGGCCGCGAGCCGCGCGTGCAGCCCGCTTCAGCGCCGCGCGCAATCGCCGAAAGCCCAGGGCCGGCTCCGGAAGCCGTTGCCGCACCGGAAGTCATTGCCGCACCGGAAGTCGTTGCCGCACCGGAAGTCGTTGCCGCACCGGCTGAGGCAGCTCCGGTAACCGTGGCGACGGAGGCGAGCGAGTAACGATGCTGACGCCAAAACGCGTGAAATGGCGCAAAGTGCAGCGCGGGCGAATGGGCGGTGCCGCCGTGCGCGGGAATGCATTAACCTTTGGTGACTACGGCCTGCAGGCGATGGAACCGTGCTGGATGACCAACCGCCAGATCGAAGCGGCGCGTATCGCGATGACGCGATACATCAAGCGCGGCGGCAAGGTCTGGATCAAAGTCTTTCCGGACAAGCCGATCACGAAAAAACCGGCGGAAGTTCGCATGGGCTCGGGCAAAGGAAATCCCGAGGGCTGGGTCGCGGTTGTCCGCCCGGGGCGCGTCCTCTTTGAGCTGTCGGGCGTAGCGCCCACGGTCGCGCGTGAAGCGCTGCGTCGCGCCGCGGCCAAGCTGCCGATCGGCACGAAGATCGTCGCGCGCGAGGAGGTCGGATGAACAAGCGGGATCTCGAAGGTTTGCGCGAGCTTACCATCAGGGAGTTGCAGCAGAAGGCGCGCGACGCGAAGTCGGAGCTCTTCAATTTACGCTTTGCGTTGCGAACGGGTCACCTGACCGATTTCAGCAAGATCCGGGCGATGCGCCGCTCGTACGCGCAAATTCAAACCGTCATCTGCGAGAAGCGTCTTGCCGAGGGAGAACATGGAGCAGCCTAATTCCCCGTCGGCCCAGGTTTTGGGTCAAGACCAGGAGCAAGGCGCAAGCGCGAGTTCGCTGGGCGAGAGCCGAGCGGCCCGGGGCACGCGGCGCGTGAAGCAAGGGCGGGTAGCTTCGAACAAGATGGACAAGACGATCGTGGTCGTCTCGGAGACACGCGTCCCGCACGCCGCCTACGGTAAGATCGTTCGCAAGTCGGCTCGCTTCAAGGCGCACGACGAGCGGAACGAAGCCAACATCGGCGACGTCGTGCGAATCGTAGAATGCCGGCCGATGTCGCGCGAGAAGCGCTGGCGTTTGGTCGAGATCGTGGAACGCGCCAAGTGATTCAACAAGAGACGCGGCTCAAGGTGGCCGACAATAGCGGCGCACGCGAGCTGCTCGTGATTCACATCACCGGCGGCGGACGGCACGTTTATGCCCACGTTGGCGATGTCGTCGTTGGGACCGTCAAGAGTGCGATTCCCGGCGCCGCCGTCAAAAAGGGCCAGGTGGTGAAGGCCGTGGTCGTGCGGACGAGCGCGCCGATTCGGCGAGTCGACGGCTCGGTGGTCCGCTGCGACGACAACGCCTGCGTGATCATCAAAGGCGAAAAAGATAATTTGGACCCGCGAGGGACGCGCGTTTTCGGTCCCGTGATGCGCGAGCTGCGCGAGCGAGGATTCTTGAAGATCGCGTCGCTCGCACCCGAGGTATTATAGTGATGAAAGTAAGAATTCTTAAAGGCGATACGGTGATGATCCGTCGCGGAAAGGAACGCGGCAAGCACGGCACCGTCAAGGCGGTGCAGAGCGCGGCCGGCGTGGCCATCGTGGAGGGCGTCAACATCGTCAAGCGCCACGCCAAACAAGGCTCGAAGTCCGGCAACATGGGTAGCTCGATGCAGAGCGGTGGCATCATCGAGAAAGAGGCGCCGCTGCCGCTTTCGGCGTTGCAGTACGTCTGTGAGAAGTGCAAGCAACCGTCGCGCTTGCGGCACGGCCGCACCGCGGATGGCCGCACGCACCGTATTTGCGCGCGCTGCAGCGAACCCGCGCGGGACTCGGCGAAGGGAGCATAGGGCATGGAGCGCCTCAGAGAAATGTACGAGCAGCGAGTGCGCGCCCAACTGCGGGAGCGTTTCGGCTATGCGAACGTCAATCAAATTCCGAAGCTCGAGAAGGTCGTCGTGAACATGAGCGTCGGCGAGGCGATCGTGAATCCGAAGGCGCTCGACGCCGCGGTCAGCGAACTGACGGCAATTACCGGTCAAAAGCCGATCGTGACCAAGGCGAAAAAGTCAATCGCGGCTTTCAAGCTGCGCGCAGGCATGAACATTGGTGCGAAGGTCACGCTGCGCGGCGACCGCATGTATGTCTTCGTTGACAAGCTTTTCAACGTCGTGCTGCCGCGCATCCGTGATTTCCGCGGCCTGCCGGCAAAATCGTTCGACGGACGAGGGAACTACAACTTGGGATTGCGCGAACAACTGGTCTTTCCAGAGATTAACTACGATAAGGTCGATAAGACTCGCGGTATGGACGTGACGATCGTGACGACGGCGAAAACCGACGAAGAGGCTTCGGAGTTTCTCGTCGCTCTGGGGCTGCCGCTTCAGAAAGGCCGCGCGTAATGGCGAAGACGAGCCTGATTATCAAGTCGCAGCGTGCGCCGAAGTTCTCCGTGCGGCAGCACAACCGCTGCCGCGTCTGCGGGCGGCCGCGCGGGTATCTGCGCAAGTTCGCGATGTGCCGCATTTGTTTTCGCGAGAACGCGCACGCGGGCGTCGTGCCCGGCGTGACCAAGGCTTCGTGGTGAGGGGGAAGAGCTAATGTCGATAACCGACCCGATTGCCGATATGCTTACGCGCATTCGCAACGCCAATACCGCCAACCACAAGACGGTCGAACTGCCGGCGTCGCGCGTCAAGCAGGCTATCGCGCAAATTCTTGCTGACGAAGGCTTCATCGAGAGCTTCGAGCGGATCGATGGCGGCCCGCAGGGCACGATTCGAATTCAGCTGCGCTACGGACCCGAAAAAGAGAAGATCATTACGGGCCTGCGCCGCATCTCGCGACCCGGCTTGCGCGTCTACACGCGCAAGACCGAGATCCCGCGCGTACTCGGCGGGCTTGGCTTGGTGATCATATCGACCCCACAAGGTATCATGTCCGGAAAGCGCGCGAAGAAGCAAGGCGTCGGCGGCGAGGTTCTGGCATATGTGTGGTAAGCGATGTCACGTATAGGTAAGTTACCGGTTACGGTGCCGTCTGGCGTCGAGGTGAAGCTCGAGGCCGGTGAAGTCTTCGTGAGTGGACCCAAGGGTCAGCTCCGGCAGCGTCTGCTCTCCGATGTCATCGACGTCCGTCTGAACGACGGTAAGGTGCTGGTCGAGCGCAAGGGCGATGCAAAAATACATCGCAGCGCGCACGGGCTCACGCGCACGCTGATCGCGAATATGGTCGAAGGCGTCAGCAAGGGCTTTCGCAAGAGCCTCGAGATCAGCGGCGTCGGTTACCGCGCCGCCAAGTCGGGCGAGCGTCTGAACCTGACCCTTGGGTTCTCGCATCCGGTCTCGTTCGAGCCGCCCCAGGGCGTCGCGCTCACAGTCGAGGGCCAGAACAAGATTCACGTTGAGGGCATCGACAAACAGATGGTTGGACAAGTCGCCGCGGATATTCGGCGTCTGCGCAAGCCCGAGCCTTATAAAGGAAAGGGTATCCGCTACCAAGGCGAGCGGATCCGCAAAAAGCTCGGCAAGGCCGGAAAGGCGGCGAAAAAGTAGTGGATAAAGCGGGAGCACGCCGCCAACGACACGCGCGGCTCCGTAAAAAGCTCGACGGTACCCAGGAGCGCCCGCGACTTTACGTTCGGCGATCGCTGCATCACATCTATGCGGTGCTCGTGGATGACGCCCGTGGCCATACGATCGCCGCGGCCTCGACGCTCGACGGTTCCCTCGGCGGCGAGCTTTCGTCGAAGACGAACGTCGACGCGGCGAAGGCCGTCGGAAGCGCAATCGCCGCCAAGGCCAAGGCGGCCGGAATTTCGCAGGTGGTCTTCGACCGCGGCGGTTACAAATATCATGGTCGCGTCCGCGCACTGGCCGACGCGGCTCGGGAAGCAGGGTTGAGTTTCTGATGCAATATCGTAATCGCGACCGCGACGGCAGTGGGCTGGAAGAAACGGTCGTCCGCGTCAATCGCGTGGCAAAGGTGGTAAAGGGCGGAAAGCGCTTCAGCTTCAGCGCGCTCGTCGTCGTCGGTGACCGGAAAGGAAAAGTCGGTTTTGCGATCGGCAAGGCGACCGAGGTGCCCGAAGCGATTCGCAAGGCCGTTGAGAAGGCTCGCAAGAGCCTCATCACCGTGGCGATGGTCGAGAAAACGATACCTCACGAGGTTCGTCACGAGGTCGGCGCGGCAACCGTACTGCTTAAGCCTGCCGCCCCCGGAACCGGCGTCATCGCGGGAGGCTCCATGCGTGCCGTGCTCGAGCTCGCCGGAATTCACGACATTCTCACCAAATGTTTGGGCACGAATAACCCGATCAACGTGGTGATGGCAACCGTTTCGGCGCTGAAGTCGTTACGCACGGCCGAGCAGGTCGCGGCTATGCGCGGCAAGACCGTCAAAGAACTTTTCGTGGCGTAGATATGGCAGATAAAACGATTCTAAAACTCGGGGAGCTCAAGCCCGCGGCCGGCAGCCGGCCGAAGCGGCAGCGCATCGGGCGCGGCCACGGCTCCGGCATGGTCAAAACGGGCGGCGAGGGCGGCAAGGGCCAGACCGTGCGCTCGGGCGGCGGTAAGGGTCCGGCCTTCGAAGGCGGACAGACGCCGTGGGCGCGGCGCTTGCCGCACAAGCGCGGTTATTCGCAGAAGGCTCGC
>DATHOO010000252.1:0-35955 GCA_035484815.1 Candidatus Acidiferrales bacterium | reverse complement strand
CGTCGGCGATTTCTTGCACGACCTTTTGACGCCAGGCCGCCGACGTGAGCAATGCGTAGTCGCTGGGGTTGGAAAGGAACGCGGTCTCGACGAGCACTGCCGGCATCTTCGTATGGAGCGTGACGTACAGATGGCTCTTTACGATACCGTCATCTTTCGTTCCATCTGACGAAAGTTGGCGTTCGACGACCTGCGCCAACGCAACGTCGTCGGGCTTAGAAATATAGGTTGTCGTCCCGTATGGCCCTGAGTTGATGAACGCATTGACGTGAATGCTGACGAAGAGCCGCGCTCCGGCTCGATTGGCGACGTCGACGCGCGCCTGCAGCTCTTGATGCGCGCTGTCGTCGGGCGCGTAAACATCGACGTCGGTGTCGTGGGTCAGCTTGACTTGCCATCCACGCGCGACCAGGAGATCGCGCAGGCGTTTGGCCATGTCGAGCGTGAGATCGGCCTCGGAAACACCGCCGTGGACGGTCCCGCGATCGCTTCCGCCGTGTCCGGGATCGATGACGATCAGGCGTGGATTGTTCGCGACGTAGTTGCTGCGCGGTCCGAACTTCCAGGCGCTCTCGTCGGTACCGCTATAATCGCTCGACGATGCGTCGTTGGGCGCCGGAGTAACGAGTGCGGCGGTCTGCTCACCCGACGAGACGACGCTTCCAAGCGAGCCGCTTCCGGAGCGCGCTTCGTCGGCGACCTCTTGCGCGCCGACGGCGATTTGCAAGCCCGTCGACGAAGGCGTTAGCGCGATCGACTTCGGCCCTTCGAGCGAGAGGGCGACACGCACGGTTGAGGCATCGCCCTGCCGGGCGCGCACCGAAACGACCGGGCTCGGCGCACTTTCCTCGAGCGGAGGCCCTTGCAGTTGCGCGTTCTTGATGTCGACCCAAAAGCGATTGTCCGGCTCGCGCAGCCGGTGCCATTCGTAGGCGGCGTCGCCGGTGACGGCAATCGTGACAACGGCGCCGCCGGCTGACGGCTGCACCGTCACCCCGGTAACGACCGCGGAGCCTCCGGCTGTGGGAACGTTTGCTCCGGGTGGCCCGGGTTCGGGCGTCGGAGAGCCTGCAGCAACCGTCTGAGGCTGCGATGCGCTACCGTTGAACACCAGCATAACGTCGCGATCGTCGGTATTGCGCGGTGCATTGACGGCAGCGCCTGCCTCGAGCCCAACGGTCACCAGGGTGGTCGGAGCGCGCACCGTGCCGGATGTGGAGATCGCGACGCTCCGAACGCCTCCGGCTGCGACCTGACGCGTTCCGCCCAGCGTCGTGCCGACGCCGTCGAACGCATACGTCACCGACGACGCGTTTTGCTGCACGATGCGCGGATGGAGCGCGGCACCGCCGTGCGCTAGCAACGTTACGTGTCCGTCTTCTTGCTTTACGTCGAGCGAGGCGAGCTGCGGCTGCAGCACCGTCTCACGGCCGTCTTGGCGCAGCGCGAGACCCAGCGCTCCGAGCACTTCGTTCAATGGAAGATAGGCCTCGTTACCGCGCAGATAGGGCGCGAAGCTCGCCTGAAGTGCGATCGGCCCTACGTCGTACCGGCGATCGCCGATGGAGAAGCTGATCACGATGGGCTGGGAGGTCGTGATAAGCACGTAACGCTCGCCGGGCTTCCACGTCAGCGCAGCGCCGCTATCGCGGAGCAGCGTTTGAAATCCGGGGTCGCCGACGCCTACGGCCTGCGCACCCGCGGTCGAGGCGAGTTGCGTAAAAAGAATTGTTTGACCTTGATAGGTCACGCGAAGCGGCGCGTCGGCCATCGCCGGCGCCGCAAGCGACGACGCCAGCCATAGAATAACGGGTGCGACCGCGCTACCAGTCCGAACGGTGAAGCGGTTGATCCAGCTCAAGATGTCCCCCCGGAAGCGTTTCCAGCCGGCTTCCATCGACCGTTATTTGCACGGCATCGATGCCGGGAATGCCCGTGACGGTGTAGACGAGCCCTTTGAATTCGCCGTTTTCGCCGAACGAGCCGCCGGCTTGGGCCTCTACTTCCTTCGAAAGGTCGACGGTGGCAGTTGAGCCGTCGACGCTAACGCCGATGACCCGCGTGCCAGGCGGAAAGCGGATGGCCTGCACGTCGTTCGGCGGACCCGCGACCGCCTGAACCGCCGCGTAGAGTACCGTGTTGTGCAGATGCTCGGCCGCGCTCTCGCCGGACTGTCGCGGTCGCAATGAGACTCGTACTTCGCCGAGCGTTTTTCCGTCGAGTTTCGTGAAGTGGATGGCGATGGTTTCGCCGCCGCGTCCGGCGTGTTGCGAAACGTAGTACCACGTGGCGGCGGCGACGACCAGCAGCAGCACGACGAGAATGGGAAAGCGCGTCGATCTCACGTCGGAAGTTTTTCTTCGCGGAGGTCGGCTGAAATACCCCCGTCGAACCCCGCCGCGCATGAGCGTCCCGCTGCGGTGAAGTGGCTGGTAAAGATCATCCGGAACGAGCGGCGCGCGCTGGAGCGTGCGCGCCGGCGCTTCATCCGCAAGCCGAACGAAGCGCATCTGCATGATGTCCGCACTACCGGCCGGCGTTTTCGATCGCTGCTCGAGGACGTTGCCGCGCTCGCCCCCTCCGAGCGGCTTCTGCGCCGGGTGAAGCGTGCCGCCACGGCGACCGATGCCGCACGCGATGCGACGATCATCCTGCAGCTGCTGGAAAACAGCGTCGAGCCGAGCGAGCTTCCCCACGCCCAGCCGTTGCTCGACGAGCTGCGCAAGCGCGAAAAAAACGCAACGCTCCGGGCGCGCAAAGAACTTCGGCGAATGCGCTTTGCGCCGTAGCTTCGCCATGAAGCCGCAACCCGTCGAGCTTGGCGATGCGACCAGCGTGAACGAAGTCATCGAGCGCGTCTTGGAGACGCGCCTGCGCGAAGTTCGTGATCTAACGACCGGTCTGCGGTCGCGCAACCAGCAGGGCCTTCACGACTTTCGAATCGCGTGCAAACGCCTTCGCTATGCCCTCGAACGCTTTGAAGCGCTGGATCCTTCGCTTGAATCGGCTGCGCAACGTCTTGCGGAGTTGCAAGATGCGCTCGGCGAAGCGCACGATCGCGACGGGCTGCTCGCGATCTTGCCGTCCGCGATGGCGACGACCGAACGCCGCTTGCGTGCCGAGCGAGAAGCGTCCGTCGATCGAGCCGTTGCAATCTGGGACGACGTGCGCGCAGTCATGGAGGCTGTCAACTCTCATCGCGTTTGAATAAAGCTCTAATCGACACCTACGCAAGCGAGCACCGATTGCGTGGTATTGAAAGAGCATGATGAACTTACGAAGCCTCCTACTCGCGTGCGTGCTCGGTGGAACGGTTGCCGGGATGGCACTCCCCGCCACCGCACAAGTCTATGGCGGCGCCTACGTTCAGTTCGGGCCTCCGGCGCCTATTTACGAAACCGTCCCGGTCTCGCCGGGGCCCGCGTATTATTGGGTACCGGGATATTGGAACTGGAATGGCTACCGTTATTTTTGGATTCGCGGACGGTACGCCTACCGGCCCTATGGCGGCGCGATCTGGAGTCCAGGACGCTGGGCGCACGCTACCCGCGGATGGTATTGGCGGCAGGGCCGCTGGGCGCACCCATACTAATCGCATAATCGCATCAGACGCATGACCCCAATCGCCCACCTTCCATTGGAGGGTGGGCGATACGCAGCTGCGCGTGGAACCGCGCAGTCATGCAGCTTCGCCGGACGTTGGGCTTGTTCGACGTCGTTCTATTTTTCGTCGTTGCAGGATCGAATCTGCAATGGGTCGCGACGGCTGCCGCCGCAGGACCGAGCTCGTTGCCGGTCTGGATTATCGGTGCGTTCGCGATGTTCGTGCCGCTCTCGATCGCGGTCGTTTTTCTGGCATCGCATCATCCCGACGAAGGCGGTCTCTACATCTGGAGCAAGCGCGCCTTCGGACCGTTCGCCGGCTTCATCACCGGCTGGACCTATTGGACAAGCAATCTTCCGTACTTTCCGGCGTTGCTCTATTTTGCAGCCGGCAATGCGCTCTTCATCGGCGGCACGAGCGGCGGCGCGCTCTCGGCGTCGCCGGCGTACTTCATCGCGTTCGCATTAGGCGGCCTGGCGCTTGCGACGACCCTCAACGTCTACGGCTTAGAGGTCGCCAAATGGCTCAACAACGCCGGGGCCATCGCGCGATGGACCGTCACGCTGCTGCTCGTCGCGCTCGGCGCGCTCGCATGGTGGAAGTTCGGTCCCGCCACGAAGATCAGCGTCTCGACGATGCACCCCGGCCTTCATCTCAAGGACGTTATCTTCTGGTCGGTCATCGCGTTTGCGTGGACTGGGCCGGAGTCGGTGCCGTTCATGGGCGGTGAGATCAGGCATCCTCGGCGCACGATTCCGCTTGGCTTGGCTTTCGCCGCGCCCGCGATCGCGGTGATCTACATTGCCGGCACGGCGAGCGTCTTGGCGGCGCTCGCGCCGCACGCCGTCAATCCATCGTCGGGAGTAATGCAGGCAATCGGGAGCATCGTGACGCGTTTCGGCTGGAGCGTCCTCACGCCGATCGCCGCGCTGCTCGTCGCGCTCAGTTGCATCGGTAGTTGCGGCGCGTGGCTGGGAGCCGTGGCACGCATTCCGTTCGTCGCGGGAATCGATCACTATCTGCCGAGCGGCTTCGGCCGCATGCACCCGCGCTGGGGCTCGCCCGTTGCCGCGCTGCTGACACAAGCCGGGATCGCGGCGATCTTCATCTTTCTCGGCCAAGGTGGCACCAGCGTCCGCGGTGCCTACGACGTCCTGGTCAGCTCGACGGTCGTGATCACGCTCATCCCATTCCTGCTTCTGTTTGCGGCCGCGTTCAAATTTGGGGGTGCAGCGCGGACGCCGGAGATGGTTCGGATTCCGGGCGGCAAGTGGACGGTCTGGATCGCGGCGCTCGTCGGGCTAGCGACGACCTTGAGCGCGATCGTTTTTGCCGGCATTCCGGCCGACGACGAACCGAATAAAACGCTCGCGATCGTGAAGGTGATCGGGCTTACGGCGCTGATGCTCGTAAGCGGCGTCGCGATCTATTTTGCCGGCCGGCGCAAAGCCGCTTCGCGCGCTTAGCCGCCCGGCTACGGTGCGGGGCCCAGAATCACCCGCACGAAGTCGTTCGGACGCAGCCATCTTTGCACCGCAGTAACGATCTGCGCATTCGTCACGCCGATCTCCGCGCGCGCGTCGATCGTCGCTTGGTCGAGCGGCAAGCCCAATATCGAGAAGTGGATCAACTGCTTCGCAACGCCGTCGAAACTTGCCACCCGCATCGGTACGCTCGAGATGAGGGATGCTTTGCCGCGGGCGAGCTCGTCGGGCGCAAGGCCGGTGGTCGAGAGCGCGTTGAGGTCGGACATGATCAGCGATTGTGCTTGCTGGATTTTGCTCGGGTCCGATTCGAAGTGGACCTCAAACGTCGACCGGTTCTTGTCGAAGTCGGCCTCGGTGTGCACGTCGTAGACCAGACCGTGGACGTCGCGCACGTCGTGATAGAGAATTGAAGCGCCACCCGCGCCGAACGATTCGTTTGCTACCGCGATGACGGGGTAATCCGGATCGGTCCGGGTCAGCGCCAGCACCTCAGCGAGTTGCACTTGCGATTGGATACGCTCCTTGTCCGGCACGATTGCGCTCGCCGCGACGTTGTTTGGAACGGCCGGCGCCCAAGTCGCGGGCTTGGGTCCGTTCGCGGTCCAGCCCCCGAAGTATTTTGTGATGACCTGCTCGGCATGCGCCGGGTCGACGTCGCCGACAACGACGATCGTCGTCATATCCGGACGGTAGACGGACGCGTAATAGGCTCGGACGTCGCTCGCGGTGATTGAGGCGACGCTTTGCGCCGTCGCGAACCGTTGCGCCGGATCACCGGCGGGAAAGAGCGCCTTGTTGAGCGTGACGTCAGCGACGTGTTCGGGTGACAAAACTTCGCCCTTGACGGAGCCAAGCTCCTCGGATTTGATGGCTGCGAAACCCGAGGCCGGAAACGCCGGGTGGAGCTCTTCGTCCGCGAGCAGCTGCACGCCACGCTCGAAATCCTTCGAGAGCGCGGTGAGGGAGAATTCGGTCCCCGCACTGACCTCGGCCGAGATTGCGTCGAGCTGTGCGCGCAAGGCCAGCCGGCTGTACGTCGTCGTGCCGAACGGCAGAAGACCGGTGGTAATGGCCGCGACGCCGTCCTTCCCCGGAGGCGCTTGCATCGCTTCGTTTGAATCGATCGCGCCGGACACGACGACCGTGCGTGAGACTTGCTGCGGCACCACGATGAGCCGGACGCCGTTGCGTAAGGTCCTGTCCACGGGATTGACCGTTGAAGCCGGGACGCTTACGTCTGCAAACGCCGCCCGTGCCCATTCCGGGAGCGGGTCGTGGTGTAACAGCGTCGGCTTATTTTCGTTGCCGGCAGGCACCGGTGCCGCCGCAACCGTTTGCGCGGCCGTGTTCTTCGGCGCGGCAACTCCGACGATTTCGTGGGCCGGGACGACGTACGTTCGCAACACGCGATTGACGTCGGCCACGGTCACGCGACGGATCGCTGCGAGGATATCGTCAGGCGACGAGAGTCCCTCGACCGCCACCGCTTCGCTCCACTGAAAGCCGAGATCCTCAATCGAGTTTGCCTTGAACTCGGCCGCCGCGATCGCACGTCGCTTCTCGGCGTCGACGAGCGCGGCCGGAACGCCGTTCTTGCGATAGTGGTCGAGGACGTTTCGCAGCATCGCGAGCGCCGCGTCCGGCGAGGTCGCGACCGGAACGGCCACCGACGCCGCGGCCGATCCGGCCAGCGGATGCGTATCGAAGTCTTGAAAGTTCGCCTGAAGCGCTTTGCCATCGGCCACTAATCCGAAAAGATCGGAGCGTTCGCTGGAGAGTACTGCTTCGAGAATTTGGCCGGCCGCATAGTCCTTGCTGCGATAGCCCGGGAATCGGTACGCCAAGGCGACGAGCGTGTACGGCTGGTCGCTATCGACACGAATTGTCTGCGATCGCAGTGGTGCGAGATGCACCGGACGTCGCGGCGGCAGCTTCGCGGCCGGAATCGAGCCGAAATACTTTTCGACGAGCTTCACGGTAGCCGGGCCGTCGACGTCGCCGACGATCACGTAGATCGCGTTGTTCGGATGGTACCAAGTGTCGTAGAGCGCGCGCAGCTGCGGCGCGTTGATCTGCGTATCGAAAGAGTGCAGCGTGCCGAGACCGTCGTTGCCGTACGGCGTGCCGGCGAACATGGCGAGATCGGCCTTTAGAAAAAGGTGGGAGGCTGGATCGCTATAGTCCTGGGTCACCTCGTTTTTGATCGCGCCGCGTTCGATGTCCCAATCCGCCTGCGACAGCGTGAGGGCTTGCGCGCGCGACGCTTCCATCCGCAGCAGCAGTTCGAGATACTGCGACGGCGCCATGAAGAAATACTGGGTAATCTCGGATTGCGTATCGGCATCCCAGTTGCCGCCGAGCAGCTCGGCGATGTCAGCGATCTGCGACTGCGAGAGCGACGAGCTTCCGCGAAACATCATGTGTTCCAAAGCGTGAGCCTGCCCGGCGAAATCTTGTTCGTTCGAACCGACCTGGTAGTTCAGCATCGCCATCGCCACCGGTGCGAGCGGATCGCGCACCACGATAACCCGCAGGCCGTTTTGCAGGGCCGCTCGCGTGACCGAGAGTTCTTGCGATCGCGCCGCGCTCGCATCGCTTGCAAAGAAGAGCAGCGCGCCGAAAACGGCCACGGCAAAACGGAACGCTGTAAACGATCGAGACATTCGGCGACCTCCCGCACTTGGCTACTCCGGTTGGAGACTCGTCACCTCCGGCGCAGGGGGAACCGCGCGCTCTTCGAGCCAACGCGACGCTCATGCGGCGTTTGGCAGCTACCTGCATTTGGGCCGTCATCGCGGCGCTGACTGTCGCGCCGGCCGGCGCGAACGCGCCGCACGGGAGCAACGTCGTCGTCGTCGTCCTGGAAAACCGCAGCTACGAAAGCATCATCGGCAGCCCCGACGCGCCCTATATCAACGGAACGCTCGTGCCGGAGGCCGCGCTGATGACCAACAGTCACGCAACCACGCATCCAAGCGAGCCGAACTACCTCGCCCTGTTTTCCGGATCGACGCAGGGCGTCACCAACGATTCCTGTCCGCACGAGTTTCGTGCCGCGAACGCCGGCGCCGAGCTCATCAAGGCGAGGAAAACGTTCGCCGGCTACTCCGAATCGATGCCCAATAACGGCTATACCGGTTGTTTCTTGGGACGCTACGCGCGCAAACATAACCCCTGGGTCAATTTCACCAACGTTCCGGCGACCTCGAACCTTGTTTACACCGGCTTTGTGACACCGCCGCCAACCGTTACGATCGTCGTTCCGAACCTTTGCAACGACATGCACGATTGCAGCACGAGGACCGGCGACGCGTGGCTTGCCAAGAACCTCCCGGCGATGCTTCGATACAACCAAACACACGATGGGCTCTTGATACTCACCTGGGACGAGGCCGAACCGGATGCGAGCGGCACGAACCGAATTGCCACGCTGTTAATCGGACCGATGATTCGGCCCGGAAGGTACGATCAGCGGGTGACGCACTACAGCGTGCTGCACACGATCGAAACGATCGCGGGTGTCCCTTGCACGGTCAACGCGTGCCGGGCGCCGGTCCTCGCGCAAATGTGGCGCTAGACGGCGCCGTAGACGCGCCGGCCGCTGAAGTAGGTAGCGAGGATCTCCGTGCGTTCGATGGCGTCCGGGGCGACGCGCAGCCAATCGCGGTCCACCAGGACGAAGTCCGCGTACTTACCCGGCGTGATCGAACCGGCGACTTTGTCTTGAAAGTTGGCGCGCGCGGCCCAGATCGTCATCGACGCAAGCGCTTCCTCGCGGGTCATGGCACGGTCCGAATCCGAGATTGAGGCGAGAAAGGTTCGCGGCGTGCTCGCAGACTCGACCGGCGCGTCGGTGCCGTTTGCTAAGGGCGCACCGCTATCGAGCAAGGCACGCCAGGCGTAAGCTCCGCGAATGCGCTGCGGTCCGAGACACGCTTGGGCCCAGACCAAATCGCTCAACGCGTGCGTCGCTTGCACCGATGCGATGACGCCGAGTGCCGCAAATCGGGGAATGTCGGAAAGCGCGATGACTTGAGCGTGCTCGATCCGCAGCCGCGGGTCGCCGCTTCCCGCCCGCCGCAACGCCCCATCGAAGGCGTCTAAAACGATTCGATTGCCGCGATCGCCGATTGCGTGAACGCAGACCTGAAATCCATGACGCAGCGCATGCTCCGTGACTGCTTCGATGCGTGGCTGCGGCGTGAGAATCAGCCCGCAGTTTGTCGGGTCGTCGCTGTAGGGCTCGAGCATCGCGGCCCCGCGCGACCCGAGCGCTCCATCCGCGTACATCTTCACCGAACGCACCCAGAGTCGTCCGTCATGGGCGCCATCGACGATGCCGCGGCGCAGGTGTGCCTCGATCAGCGCCGGTTCGTCGTGGAGCATGGCGTGGTTGCGGATCGAGTACTCCCCGCGTTCGATCAGCTCGCGGTGCGCAAGGAGGACGTCCTCGCCGCACCCGGGCTCGGCGACTGCCGTGATCCCCCAGCGATTGCATTCCGCGATCGCGGCACGCGTCGCTTCGACGAGTCGCTCGTGCGTGGGCGGCGGAATCTTGTCGTACAAGATCGCTTGCGCCGTATCGACGAGAACCCCGGTAAGCTTACCGGACGCGTCGCGCAGCAAGCGTCCCCCATCGGGGTCCCGAGTGGAGTCGGCAAGCCCGGCAAGTTGCATCGCGCGCGCATTTGCCAGGAGGGCGTGTCCGTCGACGCGCGTCAGCGCGACGGGCCGATCCGGAATCGCGGCGCTGAGTGCGGCATGCGCGGGAAACGACGTGTCACTCCAACGATTCTCGTCCCAACCTCTGCCGAGAATCCATTGCTCGCGGGAGTTGCGCGCGAACGCGGCGGTGCTAGCGACGGCCTCTTCAAAGGAGTGCACGTCGGTAAGGTCTACCCCGTCGAGTGCGAGACCAAGTTTGGTAAGGTGAAGGTGCGCGTCCACGAAACCAGGCAGCACGGTGGACTCGCGTGCGTCGAGCACATCGGTGGCGGGCCCGCGCTGCGCCATCGCGCCGGCTGCCGAACCGACGTATTCAAAGCGTCCCCCGCGTACCGCAAACGCTTGGGGTGCCGGCGACTCGTCGTCCAGCGAGTGGACGGTACCCCCAAGGACGATGAGATCCGCGGCTTCGCTTATCATGCGCAACCGATTCGACGCGGGGCGTTGCGAGCCCTCAAAGTCAATATTGACTTTAAGCCATCCGCCTGCTAAAGTCAACGTTAGACATTCGATGCACAAGGAACTCATCGTTCTGGGCCTGCTGGGCGAGCGGGCGATGCACGGCCACGAGCTGCACCGGATCGTGCGCGCGCACGGGGAGCTCTACTCCGATCTCAAGAAGGCGAATCTCTACCACCTTCTCGCGCGGCTTGAAGAGCGCGGCTACCTTCGGGTTCGAAGCGAGCCGGGAACGCGCGGCCGCCGCGGGGAGCGCCTCGTTTACGCGATGACCGCCGACGGCCGCCGACGGCTCCAGGAGCTGCTCCGTGACGTGGTTACCCGCTTCGAAACGCCGCACAGCGGCGTCGAGGTCGCGGCAATTCTCATGTCCTCACTTCCGCGCAAATCTGCCGTCGCGCTCTTGCGCGAGCGCGAACGAGTGGTGCGCGCTCGCCGAGCGATGCTCGAAAAAGAGTTCGCCGATTTCTGCAACCGCGGCCCGTTCGCCCAGATTTCGGCTGACCACATGCTCGCCGCGGTCGACGCCGAGCTTGGATGGATCGACCGGTCTTTGAAACGCTTGAAAAGGTGAGTGCTATGCCGACGTTTTCTCTCTTGGGCGCCAGCGGTTATTTGGCGGTCTTTCTGATCGCCGTTACGATCGCGTTACCCTACTATATGCGTCGTCGCGGGATCCCACTGCGCCCCCATTATCTCATCGGTTACGCTATCTTGGTTCTCGCCTGGACGCATTCGCTCACGGCGATGTATGCCAAGACGATGTCGCGAACGAGCGTCATCGGCATCAACGCCGCGATGGCAGCGCTGATGCTCATTACCGTTCAGGTGGGACTCGGGCAGGCTTTGGCAGCGACGCGAGGCGCGCGAGGCAAGCTGACGCGGTTCCATTTCGGCGTCATGCTCGGGATCGTCGTGCTCGTGGCCGCTCACCTTCTGCTTAATGGCGCGCTGCTGCACGGTAGGCTGTAGTGGCGTCGATCGTCGCCTACGCGGCCTTTTCCGCGCTCGCGTTCGGGGTTCGGCTCTACTTTCGCTGGAAGGCCCGTAATGCGCGCGTCGCAGTCAAGAACGAATCGTGGCACGATGCGGCTCTGGCATGGTCGGCGTTTGCCGCAATGCTGATCCTTCCGATCGTCGGCTTCGTCACACCGTTCTTGCGTGTCGGGGAGTTCGCGTCGCCGCCATCCGCGTTTTGGGCAGGCGCCGCCCTCTTAGGCCTCGTCATCTGCCTTTTTTGGCAAGCTCATGCCGACCTCGGCTTGAATTGGTCGATCAACATCCAGCTGCGCGAAGGCCACTCGTTGGTGACCGGCGGGATCTATTCGCGCCTGCGCCATCCGATGTACGCGGCGCTGCTTTTGAGCGCGATCGCGTTGGTTCCGGTGCTGCACAACTGGATCGTAAGCCTCATCATGTTGCTGGTTGCAGCGCTATTCGTCACGGTTAGGGCCTCCGAAGAGGAACGCTTCCTTTCGCGCGCCTTCGGCGATGCCTATCGCGAGTACGCAGCGCGTACCGGCCGCATCATTCCGCGTTTTCGTTCTCGAGCGGCGGCCCCGCGGTGGCCGCATATCCCCGGCAAGTATGTCGTCGTCGACCCGCAAGCGCCGGTCGCGGTGACGACGCTTGGAAGCGTTGCGCTGCCCCGCGCGCTCGCCAATGCTTCGCCGCGTGGGCTATGCATCGTCGGGAAAGTCGAAACCGAAAACATCGGGATCGAGAAGATCGTGCAGAACGTCGTCGCCAATCCCGCGATCCGCTTCTTGGTTTGCGCCGGGGAAGAGCCGCCGCGCCATCGCTCGGGCGCGACCCTGTTAGCGCTTTTCGAAAACGGCGTCGATTCCGCCGGCCGTATCGTGGGCTCGCCGGGCCGACGGCCGATTCTTCGAAACACGACCGACGCCCAGGTCGCGGCCTTTCGCTCGCAGGTCGAGCCGGTCGATATGATCGGCTGCGTCGACGTTGCCGCGATCGCAACAACAGTGCGCACCCTCGCAGCGCGCGCGCCAAGCGTTCGTCCACCCGCGCGCGGGCTGCCGCGGGTGGAACCGGCGGCCACTCCCTTACTCGTCGCCAGCGCGCCGCCGCCGGATCGCATCAAGCTCGACCAAGCGGGCTATTTCGTCATCCACGCCGGATGCGACCAGATCATCGTCGAGCACTACGATTACCAAGAACGGCTTCTTCGGTCGATCGAGGGATGCGACGCACGCACCATTTGCTGGACGCTGATTGCAAACGATTGGGTTACCAAGCTCGATCACGCTGCGTATCTCGGAAAAGAGCTAGCCCGTGCTGAGTATAGCCTCAAGGCAGGGTTGGAGTTCGTTCAAGACGGAGCATAGCGCATGTATTTGCCGCCGTACTTTGAGGTCGACGATCGCGCATGGGTTGTTGACCTGATCGAACGGCATCCGTTCGGATTGCTCGTCACGGGAGATGCCGAGTATCCGCGGGTCTCGCATTTACCGCTGATTTGCCGCGAAGTTGAGGACCGGCTCGAGGTAATCGGCCACGTTGCGCGCGGGAATCCCCACGTGCAATCGATTCTGGCGGGAGCGCGCGCGACGATCGTGTTTCAGGGGCCGCACGCCTACGTTTCGGCCTCATGGTATGAAGAGCCGTATGAGACGGTGCCGACGTGGAACTATACGGCGGTGCAGATCGTGGGGTTGCTGCGCGAGTATGACGCCTGGCGCGCGGTAACGCTGCTCAGCGCGAAGATGGAAGGAGTCGCTGGGTGGGATCCGCAGCGCCTCAGCGCCGAGTACCGCGCGAACCAGTTACGAGGCATCGTGGCCTTCGAGCTTTGCACCGAGCGAATCTACGCCAAGGCAAAACTCAGCCAGAATCGGACGAAGGCGGACCGGTCACGAGTGATTGCGAGACTCCAGGCTTCGAGCGATCAGATCGCTCGCGAATGCGCGCAGGCGATGGACTCGGCCGAGAAGCCGTGAAATTTTGGCCTGCGCGACTTGTTGCCGGCACCGTCGCGGCGTCGCTCGCCGGCTGTTTCGGATCGCCGGCGCTTGCCCCGCAACGCCTCGGCGGCGCAGGCTCATGGATGGATCGCAGCGCCAAGAGCACCGCGCTCCTCTACGTAGCGGATCGTGGCGCCGACGCCGTCAACGTGTATTCCTATCCGGAAGCTCAACGCAAAGGAACGTTGACCGGCTTCCGGCGGGTTGAGGGGCTCTGCGTCGATCGCGCGGGTGACGTGTGGGTCGTGGATAGCCTCGCCTCGACGCTTTACGAGTACGCGCACGGCGGAACCCAACCGATTGCGACGCTCTCGGATCCCAAGGACGAGCATCCTTGGACCTGTTCGGTCAATCCTAAAAACGGCGACCTCGCGGTCGCAAACATCCGGCGCGGCAGCGACGATCCCGGCGGCCTCTCCGTCTTTACCGGCGCGCAAGGAAAGCCGCGAACGTACTTCGATCCGAGCATCTTCCAGATGATTTCGGTCAGCTACGATAGTCACTCCAACATTTTCGTGGCGGGAGTGCCGTATGCAAGGCCGCCATTCGTATTTGCCGAGCTCCGGCATCGCCGAAAAAAGTTTGTGGGCATCGCGTTGGTCGGCGTGCGGATCAAGTCGCCCGGGGGTCTGCAGTTCGCGGACGGCAAGTTAGCGATCGGCGAAGACCAAGGTAAAACCATCATCTATCGCTTCTCGGGTGGAACGATCACCGGTATCACATCGCTGCTGGGTGCTTGCCACGTCGCTCAGTTTTTTATCGACGGTCCTACGCTAGTCGCGTCGAGCATCTGCGAGCATACCCTACCGAGCGTGCTCTTCTATAGCTACCCGACGGGCGGACATCCAATAAAGCGATTCAGCGGCTTACGGCATCCGTTCGGCGTGGCGGTCAGCAACGTTTACAACATGTAGGTCTTCGGCGGGTCGGCCATTTGAAGGATCGAGCGATCGATCTTGAAGGCATCGATGCCCGACTCGGTCGCACCCTCCAGGGCGAGATCGCTGAGAATACGCCCGATAACCGAAGCGAATTTAAAGCCGTGACCGCCGCCGACCGCGACGCTGACGTTGGGATGTTCGGGGAGCGTATCAACGATGAAGTCGCGATCCGGTGTTAGCGCGTAGAGACAGGTCTTCAGCCGCACGAGCGGACCGAGCGCACCGGGAAGGTAACGTGCGAGAAATCTGCTCACTCGCGCCGTGATCTCGGGGTCTTCTTCGAATCCTCGAGTATCCGGATCGACCGGTCTCCCGCCCGCGTCTTGGGTGACCTTCACGGCATCCGCCGCACCAAAAACCGGAAAGCCGTAAAAGGACGGATCGTCCATCCAAATCCAGATTGGAAATCGCCCGAACGCGAAGCTCGGCAACTCGCGCGCTTTGAAGTAGAGCACCTGCTCCTTCGTCACTTCGAACGGCAGGCGAACGCCGAAGTGCGCGAGCACGCGCGGCGTCCACGCTGCAGCTGCAACGACGAGCTTCGCGGCGTGGTAACGCTGGCCGCCGGCCTCAACAATCACCTCGCCATCGCTCGCGCGTAACGCCGTTGCGGGCGCGTGCTCGCACAATGTCGCGCCGTAGGCTTGCGCCGTGCGGCGCAGCGTCGCCGTGGCGCGTTCGGCCGCAACGATGCCGCTATCGGCTTGAAAGAGCCCGTGGATTGCATCGCCAACGCGCCAGGCGGGCCAGCGGCGGCGGATTTCGCTCGCATCGAGCTCTTCGAAAGGCACACCGCAGACGCGCATTGAGTCCGCATAGTTCGATAGCGGAATCGCGCCGTCGCGCGGACCGATATCGAGGCCCCCGGTCTTGAAAACGACGCGCTCGCCGGCATCGCTTTCGAGCGCATCCCACGCGGCGTACGCTTCTTTCGCGAGCCGGACGTACGCCGGCGTGAAGTACGAGAGCCGAATGATCCTCGACCAATCGTGCGAGCTGCCGCGGTCGTGGCCGAGCGCGAACTGCTCGAGCCCCAGTACTCGCGCGCCGCGTTTAGCAAGCCAGTACGCCGCGCCACTGCCGAGGGCGCCAAGCCCTACGACGATGACATCGTATTCGCGTCGCACGACCTTTCTACAATCCCCTCGATGCCAGATACCGGCGGATGTCGAGGCTGGCGTCCTCCATCGGCGCATAGTAGCCGTGACGAAAGACATGCGACCGCATGCCGGCCTGTACGTTCTCGCAAATACTCCAATCCTGCCGGTTCACCACGTCCCAAAAATCGACGACGTCACCAGGATCGAAACCGGGTTGGGCTATCTCGTCGGGATGAAAGAGAAAGTCGCAGTGAATCGTCGTTGATGACGGACTCTCGGGCCAAAGCGAAAAGGCCGCGACGTGGTCGGCGGCGAGGCTCAGCATGAAGTTTGGATAGATCAGCTCGCCCTTATGGCGCGTCTTTTCGTCATCGCTGAGCCCCGGAAACGGAGCGCGATCGCTGGTTCCGTTCGCGGTGAACGTCCAGGCTCCGTCCCGATGCGGAATGCCACGTTCCCAGTCGAGTTTGGCGCCGCCGTGACGTTTGAAGGCCGGGACGACCCGGCAGAGCTCGGGATGAACGCCGGCGCAGTGGTAGCACTCGTTGTAATTCTCAAGTACCACCTTCCAGTTGGCCGCGACCGTGTAACGCAGCGATTGAACGATCTTGAGATCGGCGAGCGGATAGCGCGCGAGACGCTGCGGAATCGCTCCGAGTTGCTTGGCCAGCGTCGCACCGCGCTCTTCTGCGTGCGCCGGGGAACAGTGCAGGAAAACGAATCCGCCCCATTCATCGACCGCTACCCGGTGCAGACGGTGAGCCTCCGGCGGTACGTCCGCCGCCGCAACGAAGGGCGATGCGACAAGGCGGCCGTCGAGCGCGTAGGCCCAGGCGTGGTACGGGCAGCGAATGGTTCCGCGGGCGTTGCCCTCACCACAAAGCAATCGAGAACCGCGGTGACGGCAAAAGTTGAGGTGCGCGTGGAGACCGTCCTGACCACGAATCAGGATGACGCTCTCTCCCGCCACATCGAGCACGCAATATGCACCGGCACCCTCGAGGCGATCCGCCCGTCCGGCCAAAAACCATTGATCCCAGAAGATCGCTTCTTGCTCGCGGGCGTAGAATTCGCCGTCCCAGTAGGCCTCACGAGGAAGTGATGGCTGAAGTGCGATATTTTCCGAAGGTTTCACTGCTAGATTTACCAAAAAGCCAAACAAACCGCTGGTGATAAGCGGATTCCGTCAAACGAGCTAGAATCCCCTTTCGACCCGCTGCAGACTGCGCGACGTTCACCCTTAGCCTGTCGAAGGGCGCAGCCGGTAATGAAGTTTTGAATTGGGGGAGGCAGATGGCAACGTTCGTGAAGCCCAATGCGGCCGGCGCGAAGACGCTGGCCTCTTCCTGGTACATTTCGCCGGACGTTTTCGCGGCCGAACAAGAGCGCATTTTTGCGCGCGAGTGGTTGTGCGTCGGACGAGAAGACGCGATCCCGCAAAGCGGGGATTTCTTCACGGTGGAGCGCGCGGGCGAGAGCCTCATCATCACGCGCGACGCCGGCGGCTGCATTCACGCGTTCTTTAACGTCTGCCGGCATCGCGGCACGCGGCTCTGCAGCGTTGCATCGGGACACTTCGGGGGCTCGATCCAGTGCCCGTACCACGCTTGGACCTACGGACTCGACGGTACGCTGAAGGTGGCGCGCAACATGGCTGAGGTGCCGGGATTCGATCGTACCGAGTATCCGCTCAAAGAAGCGGCTCTGGCGCTTTGGGAAGGATTTATTTTTGTTAACCTGGAGCGCGCATCAACGTTCGAAGAGGCGTTCGCGCCCTTGATCGGACGTTTTACGCGCTGGAATGTTGGTGGGCTGGAAACGACGCGCAGCCTAACGTACGAGCTTGCCTGCAACTGGAAGCTCATCTTTCTCAACTACTCCGAATGCTATCACTGTCCTCTGGTGCATCCGCAGCTCGATAAACTCTCACCATCGGACAGCGGCCACAACGATCTCCCCGAGGGACCGTTTCTTGGCGGCTACTCGGAGCTGCGCGAGCACGGCACGAGTCTTACGATGACCGGCCGCAGTTCGCGTCCGCCGATCGGAAGCGTCGGTGGAGTTGACCTCGATAGAGTCTATTACTACACGATCTTTCCGTCGCTGCTCTTGAGCCTGCACCCAGATTACGTGATGGTCCACTATCTACGGCCGCTCGCGGCAGACCGGACCGAAGTCGTTTGTGCCTGGCTCTTCGATCCGGAGACGATCGCGCAACCGGATTTCGATCCAAGCGACGTCGTTGATTTTTGGGATCTCACGAACCGCCAAGACTGGCGCGTTAACGAGCAAACGCAGCTCGGACTGCGCTCGCGCGCATATGCACCCGGTCCCTATTCGAACGCCGAGGGATTACTCAGTGCGTTCGACCGCCATTACATGCGCGTCATGGGAGCGTAGGACAACGCTGGCAGTGCTGCTCGCCGCGAGCTTGACGTTGCCATTGATGCCGGCTTTTTCGTGGCGGAACGTCGGTCCCGCGGTTTCGGGCGGCCGCACCTCGGGCGTGGCTGGAACCAACGCCGATCCAAATCTCTACTACTTCGGCGGCGCCGACGGCGGCGTCTGGAAAACGACGAACGGCGGCCTCACCTGGCAGAACGTGTGGCCGCGCGACGCCGTGGGGGCGATCGGCGCAATCGCTATTGATCCGCGCGACCGCAATACGGTCTGGGTCGGAACCGGCGAGCCCAACCTGCGCAATGATATTTCGTACGGCGACGGTGTCTGGGTGACGCACGACGGGGGCGCGCACTGGCGAAACGCCGGCTTGCGGGAGACCTGGGCAATCGCGCAGATCGTCGTCGATCCAGTCAATCCACGCCGCGTGTGGGTCGCAGCGGTCGGCAACCCATACCGCGACACTGCGGCTCGCGGCATCTATCGCACCGACGACGGCGGCCGCACGTGGCAACGCACGCTCTATCTTGGACCGGCGAGCGGCGCGTCGGACGTCGCGATCGACCCCCGCGATTCCAACATCGTCTTTGCCGGCATCTGGCAGTTCCGCCGGCTGCCCTGGAGTTTCAGCAGCGGCGGCCCGTTCGACGGCATCTTCAAATCCACTGACGGCGGAGTTAATTGGAAACAACTACGCGGCCACGGATTACCTGGCGGAGCAATGGGCCGCATCGGCATCGGCGTCGCAGGCGACCGCGTCTATGCGCTAATTCAGTCGAAGGAGGGCGTGCTCTGGCGCTCCGATGACGCAGGAACCAATTGGCGCTTGATGACGCGCGACACGCTCGTCAACCAGCGGCCGTTTTATATGAGCCGGCTCGCGGTCGATCCGTCGAACGCCGACCACGTCTTCTTCTCCTCAGAGGATCTCATCGAGACGCGCGACGGTGGCAAAACGTACACCGACGTTGAGGGCGCGATTCACCAGGATCACCATGGATTGTGGATCTCACGCGACGGCCGGCGCATGATCGAAGCAAATGACGGCGGCGCCCCGATATCCGCCGACGCCGGCAAAACCTGGGACTGGCGATTCAACGTCGTCCTCGCCCAGATCTACCGCCTGGGCTACGACCAGCAGAACCCATATCATCTCTGCGGCGGGATTCAGGATAACGATTCCTATTGTGGACCGTCGGACTCACTCAGCCAGTTCGGGATCGAGAACTCCGATTGGCGCGCGGTCGGCAACGACGGCGACGGCTCGTGGGCGTGGCCGCAGCCCGGCGATCCCGAATCGATCTGGAACGTCGGCGTGAACGAGCTCAACGGCCAGCTCGGAATCTTTGACCTTCATTCGCGGCAGAACTACGACATTTCGCCGGACGTTATGGATACCAACGGGCGCGCGCTCGCGGGTTTGCCGTATCGCTCCAACTGGGAAGCTCCGATCGCCTTTTCGAACAACGTCGCTTTCTATGGCGCAAACGTGCTCTTTGCGACGAAGGATCGTGGGCGCACCTGGTCGATCGTTAGCCCCGACCTTACACGCAACGATCCCAGCAAACAGCGGGTCGCGGGCGGTCCGATCAACACGGACGTCTCGGGTGCCGAGTTCTACGACACCATCTTCGATATCGCGCCTTCGCCGCTTCAGCCCGGACGGCTTTGGGTGGGAACCGACGATGGCTTAGTGCAGCTCACGCTCGATCGAGGGGCCCACTGGCGCGACGTAACGCCGCCGGACATCCAGCCCTGGGGACGAATCGATACGGTCGAAGCCTCGAGCGCCGACGCGCGCCGCGCGTATGTTGCGATCGATCGGCACGTGATGGGCGATCCGCGGCCCTACGTTCTCGTGACCGATGATTCCGGAGCGTCATGGCGGACGATCGTGAACGGACTTCCGTCGGATCAGTACGTGCACGTCGTGCGCGAAGACCCGGCCAATCCGGACGTGCTCTACGCCGGATCGGAGCAGGGGGTTTGGTTCACGCTCGACCGCGGCGCACGTTGGCAGAGCCTGCAATTAAACATGCCGTCGGTAGCGGTGCACGACATGCGCATTCAACCGGAGCGCCACGATCTTATGCTCGCGACGCACGGACGCGGTTTTTGGATTCTCGACGATATCGCCGCGCTTAGCGGCTTGAGCAAGGCCGTCGCGGCGAGCGCTCCCGCGCTTTTTCCGATTCGCAGCGCATACACCTGGTATCGCTGGTGGAGCGACTACTACGGCACGCATCCAAACGAATGTTGTCTCTCCGCCGGTGCGTATGCAGGCGCGAACCCGCCGGAGGGCGCAGACATTACCTACTACTTGCCGTCGGCAACGAACGCGTCGGCCGAGATCTTCGATGCGCAAGGGCGTGGCGTCCGCTGCTTCGACCTCGCCGGCGATGCGGGCGTGCAACGCTCCGTCTGGGACCTAACCGAAACGCCGCCGGTCGAGTGGCGGCATGCGCGTGAATGGAATCGAGGTGGCGCGGGCGCGACCGTGGTCCCGGGACACTATATCGTCCGTCTGCATGCGGGAGAGACGAACCTCGAGCAACCGCTCGAGGTTCGTCCTGATCCGCGGGCCGCATGGACCCAAGGGCAATACGTCGAGCGACACGACTTCGTCACCGGACTCAATGACGAACTCTCGGCGATCGATACCGCTCTTAACCGAATGGATTCGCTACCCTACCGCGACACCGCCATCTATTCGATGTTCACCTCGGGCGTCGTGAACTCCGAGGACGACTTGCTCGAGCCCGACCGTTTGCGCGAGCGCCTGACGATTCTGCAGGGCGCCATCGCGCTCTCGCAAGGTCCGCCGTTACCGCCGCACGAGCGGGAAGCGACGGCGATTCGCGCTCAGTTCGAAGCCGCGATGGCGGCCTATCGGAGTTTTTTGAACGAGCATCACTTACCTCCCGATCCGAAACAAAAGGCGTGCTCATGACCCTCAAGATGACGTTGGTGTTAGCACTTGCATTCGTTGCGACGACGGTTTTCGCTCGCGCCGGGACGACTGGCGGAATTAGCGGCGTGGTTTCGCAGGCGGGAACGTCGACGCCGCTTGCGGGCGTCACCGTCTCGCTGAAAAGCCCGTCGCAAAGCGCGAGCACCATCACCGACGCTCGAGGCCATTTCGCCTTCGTCTCCCTCGCGCCCGACGAGTACACCATCAACCTGGATAAAGAGGGCTACGCGCCGGTGGCGTACGGCGGCGTCGCGGTCTTTGCCGACGCGCAGCAGACGCTATCGCTTTCGATGCACCTCGCGCTCAAGACGATCGCAAGCGTCACGTCGCGCAGCACTTCTAGCCTGGTGCGGCCTGGAACGACCGCCGATCTTTATTCGGTTAATGCGGCGCAACAGGAACGTACCGCGGTGCTGGGCGGGGGCGGGGCGCTTAACAGCGCCTACTCCGCGATCGCTTCGGTACCGGGCGCATTCGTGCCCGCTAATCAAAACGGGTACCTACAAGCGGTTCACGTTCGGGGCGGGGATTCGTACGAAGTCGGCTACGAGTTCGACGGCATTCCAGTGAATCGCGCT
Organism: Candidatus Acidiferrales bacterium; assembly: GCA_035484815.1. Lineage (GTDB taxonomy): Bacteria > Vulcanimicrobiota > Vulcanimicrobiia > Vulcanimicrobiales > Vulcanimicrobiaceae > Cybelea. The sequence continues at coordinate 14,706 of DATHOO010000252.1, read as the reverse complement.
TTCGACAACTTTCCTTCGGGTTCGCTCTCCTCGCTGGGGCAGCTCGAACTGCAAGTTTATACCGGTGCTACGCCGTCGAATGCCGAGGCGCAAGGCTTGGCTGGTTTTGTGAATCAGGTGATCAAGACTGGAACCTTCCCCGGCTACGCGGCCGCTAACATCAGCGCCGGGACGCCGACGTTCTATCACAGCGCCAACGTCGAATTCGGCGGCGCGACACCCGATCGCAACTTCTCCTACTACGTCGGCATCGGCGGATATAATCAGGATCACACGTACGTCGATCAATTCGGCGGCGCCGCTTATACCAACGAATTCGGACAGCAGCTGGGCTCGTGCCCCGCGCCGGGCGCGCTGCACGGCACGGTTCTTCCTTCATGTTTTACCAACGGCAGCCCGAACGTCGGGCTCAACGGACAGCCAGGCTGGATTCTTGGTCCGATCGGATTCGGCACGATCAACGCAGCGAATATCGCGACGCGCACCGCGGTCGTCAACTTTCACTTCGCCATCCCGCATAAGAATGACGGTCTGCGCGACGACGTTCAGCTGCTCTACGACAACGACGAGATCTTCACGACCTTCCTGAGTTCGGTCAACGACGAAGGCTACAACAACTGGATCAATACCGTCGGCACCTTTCCGCCGTACTATCTCGACGCGTACCAATATACAGGGCAGATCGGAACCTTCTTACCGCCGAATTATCGGTCGCTGGTAACGCCGTACTTCTATCCCTCCTCGCCGCCGCATCCGTTCGATGGTGCGATTCCCGATCCATACGATCAGCGCGACCGCGGCTATAACGGTCAGGCGATCGTCAAGCTGCAGTATCAGAAAAACTTCAACTCGAGCGCCTACCTGCGCGTCTACGGTTACACCTACTACTCGGACTGGATCGAAAACGGGCCGATGATGTCGCTGCAGCCGTACGCCTATTACGACTCCGGCGATTACGAGATCAACAACCATACCCGCGGTATCAGCGTCTCCTTTACCGATCAAATCAACCCGCAGAATCTGCTCGAAGCCGAGGGGTCCTACACGACGTCGACCGGTGCGCGTATCTATAACGAGCAGATGTTCCAGTTCGGCAAGGCATTTGGCAACGCGTTTGCGGTTCTCGTCAACCAAAACGACCCGCTCAGCGGTACCTGCTATCACCTCGCCGGCAACGGAACAAACACCATGCCTACGACCTGTGCCGACGGTCAAGCCGGCGGCGTCACCTACGGCCTGCTGCCGACCTTTTTGAAACTAAGCCATCCGCTGGAAAACTCCGGAATCGGAGGAGTGCGCTGCGGAAACGGTCCGTGCGCCTACTACGTCGTCGAGAACGGCGCCTACGGCCTCAACAACACCGTCACGCCATACTTTACGGGTTACTCGATCACCGACCAATGGCGGCCCAGCGACAAGCTCTACTTCAACCTCGGCGTGCGGGTGGATAACTACAATTACATCGGTGCGAACACGGTCACCGGCGGCGCGCGGAACTTTTGGTTCAACGCCTTCAATCAGGACACGTGTTTCGACAAACAGACGCTAACGCTCGTCGACCGCAGCGCGCTCGTCGGCTCGAGCAACTGGAGCACCAACTCCCAAAAACCGTGTTCCTCCTTTGGGTCGCAATACGTCAACGCAAATCTTCAAAACGTGCCGGGCGCCTTCGATTACAACATTCCGCAGCCCCGTCTCGGCGTCACCTATACGGTGAACCCCAATACCGTGTTGCGTGCCAGTTACGGAAGATATAACGAGCAGCCGAGCGCGGCGTACGAGCAATATAACTCACTCGAGCAGAATCTTCCCGACACGCTGGCACAGTTCTATCCGCTCGGCTTCACGACCCCGGGCCACGCGGTTGCTCCCTCCGTCTCTTACAACAGCGACTTTTCGATCGAGCACCACTTCCCCGGAACCGACATGTCGTTTAAGCTAACGCCCTTCTTGCGGCAAACGCAGGATCAAGTCGAGAACTTCTACATCAACTACACCGCCGGCATTACCTCGGGGCTTAACGCTGGCTACCAGACGTCGTCGGGGTTCGAGTTTCAGTTCGACAAGGGCGATTTTAGCCGCAACGGATTTTCGGGGCAGCTCTCTTTTGCCTACACGTATGCCACCGTAAAGTATGGCACCCTGCCCAACGGCACGACGGTTCTCTCACCGATCAACTCGGCGATCGCCCAGTACAACGCCTATACGGGCTCTTGCGCTCCCGGCGGCGCGGCATACCGGAAGAAGCAGTTCGGCGAAGCACTCTGTAGTTACACGACCAACGGAGTCTACGCCGCGCCTTGCTATACGCCGAAAGGAGCGCCGGATTTATCGTGCAGGGCCGGTGACGTGGCGAATCCGTATTGGCGGTCGCCGGCGTTTTCGCTGCTCGACCCGACGGCCGCGTATCTGCCCTTTTCGATCTTCCCGGGCGGCGTCGGTTCGGGAGTAAACGCGTACAATTATCCATACGTCGCCACGTTGCTGCTCAACTACAAGCACGACAAGCTGACCGTGACGCCGTCGTTTCAGTTTGTGGCGGGCAATCGCTACGGAGCCCCGATTACAACCCCCGGTATCGATCCGGCAGCCGGCTGCGGTCAACCGCTTCCCGGGACGACCGTCGGCGATCCACGCTATCCCTACGGCGCCGCCGGCGGCGGTCCGTTCAACGCCAACCATCTGGGCTGCGCGGCGACACTCTCGATTCCCGATCCTTACACCGGAGAGTTCGACGGCATCGGCGCGTTCCGCGAGCCGGCGCAACTACTCGGTCATTTACAGATCGCTTACGCGATCTCGCCGCGCATGACCGCATCGGTGACGCTTGCGAACTTGCTGCAGACCTGCTTCGGGGGCCAGCACACGCCCTTTACGTATTACTGGAGCAACTCGACGTGTCTTTACACCAATCTCATTGGTGGTCCGTTTACGCCGCCCGTGGGTAACGCCTACAACCCCGGCGCGAACGTACAAACCTTTTTACGCTATCCGTACGAGCCGTACTTCGGCGTCTACAACGATCAGACCAGCTCTTTGGCCGAGCCATTCAATGCCTACTTCAGCCTCAAAGTGAGCATATAGATTGAAATACGATGCCATCGTCGTCGGCGGCGGCCACAACGGCCTCGTCGCCGCCTGCTATCTCGCCCGCGCGAAGTGGCGCGTGCTCGTCTTGGAACGACGCTACGTCGTCGGCGGCGCGTGCGTGACCGAAGAGATTTTCCCCGGCTTCAAAGTCTCGACGGCCGCCTACGTGAACAGCCTCTTTCGCCCCGAGATCATCGCGGATCTGCGCCTGGGAGATTACGGCTTTGAGGCAATCGAACGCAATCCGGCCTCATTCTCACCCTTCTTAGACGGCCGTTACTTGATGCTTGGAGCCGGCTTGGCACGCGACGTTGACGAGATCGCGAAGTTCAGCAAGCGTGATGCCGAGAACTATCCGCGCTACGAAGCGATGCTCGAACGCGTCGCCTCAGTCGTGGAGCCCACGCTCACGCAAATTCCGCCGAATCTCGTGCACCCAAGCCTCGGACAGCTTCTCGAGGCCGGCAAAATGGGGCGCGCGCTGCAGCGACTCGGCCCTGCGATGGGTGAAGCGATCGAAGTCTTAACCGGCGCGGCCCGTCCGATACTCGACCGTTGGTTTGAATCCGAAGAACTTAAGGGAACCATCGCAACCGATGCGATCATCGGCGCGTTCATGGCGCCATCTATGCCCGGCACGGCCTACGTGCTCTTCCACCACGTGATGGGCGAAACGAACGGTAAACGCGGCGTTTGGAGCTACGTTCGCGGCGGCATGGGGGGCTTGACGCAAGCGCTGGCCGCCGCAGCGAAAGACTTGGGCGTCGAGATTCGCACGGAAGCGGAAGTCGCGCGGATTTTGACGCGGCGCGGCCGTGTGACCGGCGTGGCGCTCGCCAACGGGGATGAGATAGCCGCTAAACACGTCGCCAGCGGCGTCGACGCGCACCTGACGTTTGAAAAGCTGCTCGATCCTTCGGCTGAGCTTGCGCCGGAGTTTCGCGAAGCTATCGCCCGAATCTCTTACAGCAGCGCGTCGTGCAAGATCAACGTCGCACTCGAGCGGTTGCCAAGCTTCACCGCACTCCCCGGACACGATCCGGGACCGCAGCATTTTGGAACCGTCCATCTCTGTCCGGATCAGGACTTCATCGAACGCGCTTATGACGACGCAAAGTATGGCGGTTTCTCACGCGAGCCGGTCGTGGAATGCACGATGCCGTCCTCCTTGGATTCAACCGTGGCGCCCCCCGGCAAGCACCTCATGTCGATGTTCACGCAATACGCGCCGTACGAGTTGAAGCAAGGCCCCTGGACCGAGGCGCTACGCAACGCCTACGCGGATAGCTGCTTCGACGTCGTCGAACGCTATGCGCCCGGCTTCAAAGACTCCGTGATCGACCGCCAGATTCTCACCCCGGTGGACTTGGAATCGACCTTTGGGCTGACGGGCGGGAGCATTTTTCAGGGTGCGATGCCGCTGCATCAGCTCTTCGCCTTTCGCCCGGTGCCGGGCTACGCAAGCTACGCGACACCAATCCGAGGACTCTACCTCTGCGGCGCAGCCGCCCATCCCGGCGGCGGCGTCATGGGCGCCGCCGGCTGGAATGCGGCGCGCGTCATGCTGCGCGGAAGAGGCTAAGAACGTAAGTTCAGCGGTGTTACTTCTCTTGAGTGAAGTCGCTCGGGACGCTGAATATCGGGTCGCTGTCGGCGATCGGCCGTACGTTACCGCGCTCGCTCACCATGGTGACTTGGCGCGTTTGTGCCGTAAACGTCATCGCGCTATACATTGCGAGCTTGCCTAACGGGAGCGGCGGCCCGCTCTGCGTTACGCTAAATCTGGGGTCACCCGACGTCGCCAGTGCTCGCATGACGCGCGCGTAGCCGGCCATCATCTCCATGCCGCGAGCTCCGCCGGCCATGCCCGCGCCAAAGCGCGAACACGTTGCCGACGGATCGGCGTAGGTCGAATAATAGCCGAGCAAATTGCCGTTCTGGGTGCGCGATTGACCCGAAGAATCCGTTTCGGTAAAGGTGACGTCGGATCGAAAGCCGTTCGTCGGCTGACCCCCAACCTCGCGCGACCCAAGCGCGGTGTTCGTTACGCTGATGGACACTCGTGAATTGTTGTCGCGATTAGGCCCAGGGCCGGCGTTGCCGCTTTCGCCCGACGGCGGACCGGATGGCGACTCCATCGGAACGACCTTATAGGTTTTGGCCTTCAAATCGAGCGTCGTGACGGTGCGCGCGGTGCAATCCACGATCGTGGCGGTCTGCTGCGCAACCTCATCGGTCCGTACCTTCATGCCGGCAACGTAGTGGCGTTCGGCCAATCCGCTCTGCATCATCTGCTCCACGTTTTGTGCCGAAGCCATCATCTGCTTATACTTGCCCAGGAAACCGCCGCCGCCCGTGCTCGGCGGCGGTGCCGCGGCAGCCGTCGCATAGTCGGCGTCGAACGAGCCGGGCTGCAGCGACGACGCATCGGCATTGGCCGCGATCTTGGTGACCGAATCCCACGCCAGGCCTTTATCGGCCGCAGGCGACGCCAGCGGCGTAAGCGTAACGAGGAGCGAAAACGAGAGGGCGGTAACAGCCCCGCGATAGACGTGCATCTCGTGCGCTTCGTCGAATGAGGTTGCTCCGCCCTGCTCGCGTTGCTTACATGCTCGATGTCGAGGAGCTCAGGTGGTAGGCGCCGGCGAGATCCTTCATTGCCGTCGTGAGAATCGCGTGGTATTGCGCGTCGGCCGCGAGGCCGTATTTTCCGTCGATGTCGGTCATGACTTGCAGGTGAATCGGATGCGAGACCAAGCGGTCCAGCATCAACTCGACGTTAAAGCCTTCACCGCTCTGGCCGGCAGCCCAAAGCGCCGCAGCCAATGCTTTGCCATCCTTCGGATTCGGCTCGGGTTGACTCGGGAGCTGGACCTTTTTTACGGTGACGATCCGCAGCGAATCGTTCACGACGAAGTCGAAGGTTTTGAGAAACTGGGCGACTTGATCCTTCCCATACTGCTTCGTCAACTTTGCAACCTCTGCATCGAAGAGCGGACCGGTGAGCGTCTTGAGCAGCGTTACGGTATTGAAGCTGCTCGGGCCGCCGCCGGCCTCAACCATCGAGAGGGTCAGCGTGAGGGATGGAGCGCCGGTATAGACGCAGCACGATCCCGAAAAGCGCGTGGGCTGGTTCGCCACGTTCGGCAACAACTTGGCCGAGGCAATCCCGGTGCCGGTGAGCGTGAGTGCGGTTGCGAGCGCGCCGGCCAATCGAAGATTCTTCATGAGTTCCTTTCCGGAGCCGAAGCCCGATGTGCAACGAGGATTACACACGAAAGGAACGGGCGAGGTGCGATTTTGGATTGGGTTAGATGCGAACGAGCGCGATGGGCTTCGTGGTTGGCTGCTTTGAGCCGCCCGTGGGTTCCACGCTAACGGCGACGGCCGCAAGCGTCGTTGCCGTTTCAGGAAGCCGTACGACGGTCGCGCCGCCGCTTCCAGGCAGGAAGGTCGTCGACGGGGCGACAGTTTTCGCACCTTTCGCCAGCGTCCACGCTTGATAGACGTGGCCGGGCGGCGGGGCCGGCAGGTCGCGCATCGCCAAGTACAGGTGGTCGCCGCGTGTGAGCACTTCACCGCCGGAAAACGCGAAGCGCCGCGCATCCGGCGCGGCAAGGTCGGCAATCGTCTGCCCCTGTGAGATCAGTCGCGCATTGAGCGCAATCTGCGCGAGACCGGTGATAAGCGCGATTGCGAGACACGCCGCCGCAAACAGATACGCCGGCCAAACGTGCGGTACGCGTTGCTGCCCAGCCTCGGCGCGCACACGCTGCATTACACGTGCCTTGATCAGCGGCGACGGTGCGGCGGCGCCCGTCGATGCGTCAGCGCACGCTTCGGCCGAATAGGCCACCGCGGTTACCGCCGGACGCATGAACTGGTATTCTGCCCGGCACTCTTTGCAGGTTTCGATGTGTGCGGCAACCTCAGCGGCTTCCCCCGGCGAAAGCGACCCGAGCGCGTACATGGCGATGTTGTCGAGCATCTCGTCGTGCGGCGTCATACGGTAACCGCTCCTTCGAGAGCGCTGCGAAGACGGCGCAGCCCGGTTCGAATTCGCGTCTTGATGGTTCCCAGCGGCAATCCGGTTTGGCGCGCGATCTCTTCCTGCGTAACGCCGCCGAAAAAGCCGAGCTCGATTAACTCCCGCTGCTCGGGCGGAAGCTGTGCGAGGGCGCCGCGCACGCGCTCCGCGGTGACGTTCGCGAGCGCCGTATCCTCGATCGCATCCTCAGCCGGAAGCGATTCGGGGATCTCGCGCTCGTCGCGAATGGCTCGGCTGCGCAGCAAGTCGTACGCTCGGTTTCGCGTGACTCGCGCAATCCAAGCGGCAAAGTTGCCGCCCCGGAAGAGGGTCGGGCTGCTCCACACTTTCAGAAACACGGCTTGCGTGACGTCCTCGGCAACCAACGGATCGGAAAGTACGCGGATCGCCAGCCCGTAAACGAGGCGGTGGTACTCATCGTAGAGCACCTCGAAAGCGTCCGCGTCACGGGCGCGCACTCGTTCCATGAGCCGGCCTGCGTCTTCCACCGCCACACGCTTCGCTGCTTTCCTCGTTTTGCACTGCCTTGTTAAACGTGCCAGGCGCTGCGGCAGATTGCGACGAGGGCTCGCAACCTAGATGACGAACTCGGGGGCTTCCTCTGCTGGAGGTTCTCGATGAAAACGTACGGCGTTTCTCGTTCGACGACCGCCTCGCCCGCGGCGGTCTGGAGCGTCTGGTCGGATCCGAATAATTGGAGCCACTGGAACTCCGGCATTGCGTCCGCACGCGTCGATGGTCCGATCGCTGAGGGAACGTTGGGTACGATGACGACCAGCCGCGGCAGCTCGCACGATGTGACGTTTCACGGCGTAATCGCCGGGCGCGGCTTCAGCATGTCGATGAATGGACCGCCGTTGTCGAATCTTACGTTCAGTTGTGAAATCACGCCGGCCGGCAGCGGCAGCACGATTTCGCAGCACGTGGCGTTTACTGGGCCGCTCGGCTTTCTCTTCGGAGCGATGATGGGAAATGAAATGGCCAAACATTTCATGCCGGTGCTCGACGATCTCGCGAAGACTGCGGAGGGAGCTCAAGCCCTAAACGGACTGTAACCGCCGGTACGACAACTCCACGACGCCGGTCTTGTAGGCGACGGCGTTCTTTAGCTGCCATCTCACTTCGCCACCAGAGTGGTTAAACAGGCGCAGCCCCTCACCCAATAGCACCGGGACAATCGACACGCTGATTTCATCCACTAAACCCAGCTTGAGAAAACTTCCGCAGAGCATCGCTCCGCCCACGAGCCAGATGTTTGCGAAGCGCGGCGCGAGCACCTCATTAACCAAGCTCTTGAGGTCGCCCGAGTAGAACTCGACGCTTTTCCTTGTCGACGGCAGCGTTCGCGTCGTCGTGACGACGGTCGGAGTGTCGCCATACGGCCAGCCGAGCTCAAGCGCGTGCTCGTAGGTGCGAGAACCGAGCACAAAGCAGTCGATAGCAACGTCGTCGTCGCTGTCGTCCGAGATCCCGTCTTCGTAGAAATCTCCGGAGCTGTCGAGCCACGAAACATCGTTGTCGAGCTTGGCGATGATGCCATCGAGGCTTGCGACCATGTGAAGCGTGACCATCGATCTTCTTGCGTTCACCTCACCGTGTGACATATCTCCTCCCGAGCGCCGTTCGGTAGCGTGACGCGTGTTGGCCCTCACCGCGTGACGGAGCGATCGCGAAGACGGTTTCGTAATCGCACGTCCGGTTCATGCGACGGCGGTCCGCGAGCGATATGCGGCAATCCCCACCGCGATGACCGCGATGAAGGCGACGAAGTTCGCGATGAGGGTGAAGCGATCGTTGATCGCCATCGAGCCCATCGACATTCCACCCGGAGCGCTTCCGATCAGGCGCTCCATGATTGCACCCGCCAGCATCGCTCCGACGATGAAGAGCCCGACGAACGTCCAAGTGATGCGCGCGGGGAACGATTTGCGGTAGATCGCGATCATCGGAAGAATCAGCAGATCGCCGTAGATAAAGGTGATATTGGCGCCCAGCGGTATCCCCGCGTTGGCGAGATACCGCGCGATCGGGACGTTGCCCATCGAGCAGACGAACGTAACGATCGCGATCAGCAAACCGACCGCGAGCAGCAGTACGTAACCGATGACCGGAACGCCGCCGACGGTGTGCAGCGCGGCCGAAAGCCACCCTGGAGGTATCAGCGCCGCGGCAAACCCCGCGATAAGATATCCGATGATCAGCTCGGTCCGCAACATGCGCACGTCGTCGACGGCCGTCGACGCCACGACATCCCAGCCGCGCCGTGCCGGCGCTTCCGTCGCCATCGTATCCTCGCCGCGGGCCGCGTGCTGCGCTTGTAAACGCGCGAGCTCGCCCTGCCCAACGAGCAGCGTGAAACCCAATGTGACGACGACAATGATGATGACGCCCCCAAAAAACTCCGCAAAAGCGAACTTCCAGCCCAAGAGCGACCAAAACAGAATGAGAATCGCGACGTTCATATTCGTCGACGAGATCAGAAAAGAAAAGATCGAACGCACGTCGGCGCCGCTGCGATAAAACCCGCGCGCCGCCGCTGCCGCTCCATACGAACACGCCGACGAGATGACTCCAAAGCCCGCGCCGAAGAGCAACCCTTTGAGCCCAGGGCCAAGATAACGATGCATCGTCGCCGGCGTCAGCATCACTTGCACGATCGCCGAAATCAAAAAGCCGAAAATAAGCCCGAAGAGGCTATCCCATAAGAACCCCGCCGCGGCCGCGAATCCCGCGATCAGGGCGTGAACGACGACCATCAGCCGCCGACCGAAACCGGCGCGTGCCCGAAGAGCGGCGGAATGAAGTGCCCGGCTAGATAGGAGATCGCAAAAACGCCGCATCCGTAGAGCGCGACTTCCAAGCCTTTGCCGACCGGACTGCGCTCCGAAAGGGTTCCTGCGTAGTATCCGACCGCAAAGAGTCCAAACAGGGCGAAAGTAAGTGACGCCACCGTGGAAACCCGCATCGAGAGCGGCAACATGAAGGCGACGATCGGCAGTAACGAGCCGAGCGCGTAGGAACCGCCCATCGAGACCGGCGCACGCAAGCCACGGTCCTCGGCTTCGCGCGGATCGATCCCGAACTCATCCCGCACCATCTCGTAGAGATAGATGTCGGGCATCTGCGTCAGCCGTCTCACGATCATCTCGGCCTCAGCAGCGCTGAAGCCTTTCAGCTTATAGTAAGCCACTTGTTCGGTGAACTCGCCCTGCGGATCTTCGGCCATCTCACGCTTCTCGAGGTCGATGGTCGCCTGCACGACTTCGCGCTCCGACTTTCGCCCGAGATACTCACCAACCCCCATCGACAGCGCACCCGCGAGCAGCGCCAAGAAACCGCTGATGAAAACCGCGGATCGCTCGCCTTCGGCGACGCCGACCCCGGTGATGATGCCCAGCGTCGTGAGGATGCCGTCCTGCATTCCGAAAACGATCTCGCGAATGCTTCGGCGCTTTTCGAGCGTTCGCCGCTGCTGCGTGTCGGGAATGCGCGGTCGCACCTGCTGCCAGCCCGGGACGTCAACGATGACCTTCTCCACGGCCGGCGTAAGATCGGAATGATCGTCCATCGCTTCGTTAAAAGGATTGGCCGTCGCGCCGCGCGATACCCTGTGCTGCCGTCAGGCAGGTTGAGCGCATAGAGTGCAGGCGTCAGGGACGAAAGACGCAAAATACGTCCCATGGCCAGACAGCTTTCGACATTGGCCGTCATCGCCGGCCTCACTTTCGCGATGCTTCTTCCCGCCCGCGCCGTCGATTGGCCGCTCTTCGGATACGATCCGGCGCGCAGCAGCTTCAACTCTTCCGAACGCACGCTGACGGTTGGCAACGTTCATCGTCTGCGCGCGCGATGGCAGATCGCGCTGGGATCGGTCGCCGATTCGACGCCCATTCTGCTCCAGCACGTTCGCTTCGGGCGGTCTTATCGTTCGATGCTCTTTCAAACGCTGAAAGTTGGGGAAACGCTGGGCATTGACGCGCGGTCTGGACGAATCGTCTGGCACTTTATGACGCATGGACCGAACTACACCCACTCGACGCCCGCCGCCGATCCTTCGGGAAAAGCGATTTACGTGGCCGGCCTCGACGGCATGGTTCATAAGCTCTCGGCTTCCAAGGGCCGCGAGATCAACGCCCCGGGATTCCCGGCGCGCATCACGCGCATGCCGAGTAGCGAGGCGATCGAGTCACCCTTGAACGTCGCCAACGGTTATCTCTACGCCGTGACGTCAGGGTATGACGGCGACGCCACACCGTACGACGGCCACGTGGTTGCGGTCAATCTCACGAGCGGAAAGAAGGCGGTCTTCAACTCACTCTGCGATCGCTATCGCAAGCTGCCGGGGCCGAGCACCTGTGCGGAGCAGCGCTCGGGCATTTGGGCACGCGGCGGCGCGGTCGTCGATCCCGATTCGACGATGAACGGGCGCATTTACGCGTCAACCGGAAACGGCGACTTCGACGCTAACACCGGTGGGCAAGACTACGGCGACAGCGTGCTTGCGCTCAGCATGGACATCAACAAGCTGCTGGGCAGCTATACGCCGACCGATTTCAAAGGGCTTCAAGACGGCGACGTCGATCTCGGCAGCACCTCGCCGACGATCCTGCCGTCCCAAACGTCGAGCCAGACGCCGCTGATGCTCGTTCAGGGCGGTAAAGACGCAATCTTGAAGCTGCTCAATCGCGCGGAGCTGCCGGGCGTCGGCGGCGAGTTGCAGACGCTCGACCTGCCGAACGGGCTCTTTTCGACGCCGGCGGTCTGGACCGACGCCTCGAACAACGCGTGGATCTTTTTGGGCTTCAACAACGTCGTCCAAGCCTTTCGACTCGAGACGAATGGCTCGGGCATGAGCCAGCTCGTCGGCATCTGGCAATCCAGCGCTGGTTCGACCAGCGGCGAAGGCACGTCGCCGGTGGTCGCCAACGGCATCGTCTTCGTCGCGTTCGACGGACAGATCATCGCGCTCAACGCCCTCAACGGCAACGAACTCTGGAGCAGCGCCTCGGCGCGCGCCGGAAAGACGATCGGGCGCGTTCATTGGCAGAGCCCGATCGTGGTTAACGGCTCGGTCTACTGCTCCGATCAGGGGGGGAACCTAACGGCGTACTCGCTACGTTAGCGGAGGCATCGCTCGCATCCAGGCGGGATCGTTGCGTTGCGCGGCGACGAGACGGCGCACCGCGGGGATGAACGGCTGATTCTCGAGCGCGGCACGCTTCTGCGAGAGCTCTTCGCCTTTGGAGGGATCCCCGTTCGTCCAGACATCCTGCACCAGTTCCGGCCAGAGGGCGACACTACCCGAGATACAGCCCGCCACGCCCCGCGCCTTTGCCGCAAGCAAATCGCGCTCTGAGCCGGGTAAGACGAAGAAGTCGGCATGCCGTGCGACGATCTCGGACTGCAGCCGCGGATCGTTTGAGCTGTCCTTCATGCCGGCGACGATGCCCGGAAACGCTTCGACCAAACGAGCGACGAGCGCCGGACGGAATGCGATGCCGCTCATCCGGGGAAAGTTGTACAGCAGTATTTTCTTCGGCTGCGGATTGGTTCGCGTGAAGAGCGTATCGAAGAACCTGATGATGCCGTCGTCCGAGGCGTCGCGGAAAAAGAACGGCGGCATAACCAGAGCTGCGGCGAAGCCGCACGCAAAGGCGGTGCGCGTTAGCGCGACGGCGTCGTCGAGCGATGCGGCGCCCGTGCCTGCCATTACGCGGTCCATCGGCATCCCGCTCGAGGCGAGCGCTTCCATGAAGTGCCGGCGCCGATCGGCGCCCAATGACATCGCCTCGCCGGTCGTGCCGAGCAAATTGATTCCGTCGCATCCGCGTCCCAAAAGCTCCGCGTAATAGGTGATCGCTCGCGGCACGTCCGGCTCGAGCGTATCGCGCACCGGCGTCAAGACTGCCGCCCAAATGCCCTTCATCGCGTGAAGGCACCTTTTAAGAAGAAGGCGACGTTGGCGGGGCGTTCGGCAAGACGGCGCATCAAATATGGAAACCAGTTCTCGCCATAGGGCACCGAGAGCCGCACGCGATAGCCGAGCTCGAGTACGCGGCGCGCGAGCGGTGCCGCGATGCCATAGAGCATTTGAAACTCGAAACGGTCGCGTTTGGGGAGGCCGCGAGCCCGCGCGAAGGTCATAACGTAATCGACGATCTTGGGGTCGTGGGTCGCGATGGCGGTGTACCCATCATGCGAAAGCGCCGTCTCGGCAAGCTTCACGTAGCTCGCATCAACGTCGCGCTTTTGCGGATAGGCAACCTCCGGCGATTCAAGATAAGCGCCTTTGACGAGCCGCACGTTCGGCGCGAGCGCCAGCATCGAACGCAGATCGGCCTGACTGCGATAGAGGTAAGACTGGAGCACAAAGCCGACGTTGTCATAGCGCTCCCGCAGCCTCCGGTGAATGGCGAGCGTCGGATCGACGTAGCAAGACTGTTCCATGTCGGTACGGACGGTATTGCCGGCCGCCTGGGCGGCTGCCGCGATCCGCGATGCATTCTCGAAAGCGAGCTCGGAATCGATGTCGAGCCCGACGTGTGTGAGCTTGAACGCCACGTTGCCGTCGATTCCCTCTTCCGCAAAGGACCGCAGCAAGCTGCAATACTCATCCGTCACGGCGTGCGTTTCGTCGCGATGGCGCACGCTCTCTCCGAGAATCGTGGCCGCCACGGCGAATCCTTGCGCGTTGACCGCCTTCGCAACGGGAAGAAACTGCGCGGCGTTCTCGCCTGCGACGAACCGCGCAGCGCCCAAGCGCATGCCGTAGCGGGTAACGGTCCGGCGAACCAACGCGCTCTCGGCAGCTGCCAAAATTCCCGCACGCAGCGGTCGCTCAAGAATGGAGCTCACGCGGTGACTATTTCTTCGTCCGATAGGAAGCGACTGCAACGGCGGGAAGGGCGGAGGCGTGAAGATCCCATGGGTCCTTGTCGCGGCGATTCTCGGTTCCGCGATGAGCTTCATTGACAGCACGGCCGTCAACGTCTCCCTTCCCGTCATTCAGCACGAGCTCCACGCGACAACCAGTCAAACGCAGTGGGTGATTGAAGGCTATGCACTCTTTCTTTCCGCGCTGATTCTCTCGGGCGGGGCGCTCGGCGATCTTTACGGCCGACGGCTGGTCTTTGCGTGCGGCATTCTGATATTTGCCGCCGCGTCGTTGGCCTGCGCGCTCTCCGGCAGCATCGTGATGCTCATCGCCGCGCGTTGCCTGCAGGGCATCGGCGGGGCGCTCTCGACACCCGGGAGTCTCGCGCTGATCAGCGCTGCGTACGATTCGCAGTCGCGTGGGAAAGCAATCGGCTTGTGGTCGGGTTTCTCGGCGTTAACCTCCGCGGCGGGACCGATCATCGGGGGTTGGTTGACGCAAGAGTTCTCGTGGCGTTATGTCTTCTTAATCAACCTGCCAATAGCCGTCGCCGTGCTGCTGGTTCTCGCGCTGCGCGTTCCCGAAAGCCGCGACGACACGGCCGATCGACGAATCGACATCGGCGGCGCTACCTTGGCCACCGCCGGGCTGGGCTTACTCGTCTATGGGCTGATCGAAATGAACGGCGGGCGCA
>DATHOO010000251.1:0-9185 GCA_035484815.1 Candidatus Acidiferrales bacterium | reverse complement strand
GGGCGGCTCAGGCGGCCGAGGTGGCGGTGGTTTCAACTTAGGTGCCGATACTCGGCCATCGGGTGGCATGGGCGGCGGCAACCGTGGAGGTTACGGTGGCAATGGCAACCGTGGCAACGGCAATATTAGCAACGGTAATCGCGGCAACGGGAATGCCGGCAACGGTAACCGCGGCAACGGGAATGCCGGCAACGGTAACCGCGGCAACGGGAATGCCGGCAACGGTAATCGTGGCAACGGCAATGCCGGCAACGGCAACCGTAACAACGGCAACCGTAACGGGAACTTCAACGGCAATACGGTTAACAACAACCGCACGGTCATCAACAATCCCGTCTACGGCGGCGGCGGTGCTTGGGGCTGGAATCACGGCGCGGCTTGGTATCCCGCAGGGGGCTATTGGGGCGGCGGCTTCTGGGGCGCCATGGCGATCGGCGTTACGTCGGCGGCCGTGTACGGCGCAGTGGTCGGAGCAAACAACACGACCTACAATTCATACCAGGTTCAGCCGGAAACCCCGGGCTATACGTTCCTGCAGAACTACCAACTGGTGCAGGTCCAGTGCGGCCCGTCCGGACTCGTTGTCGTCTACGGCCCGCAGAACAGCGTTATCTGCGCAAACCCGAACAATCTGGTTGCGGCAGGTAGCTATTCGTTGAACACGGAGACGCTTTCGCTCAACCCGATGTGACGCGGCCGGTCGCCAAGTAGCCCGATGAGCGGACGTCGAATACCGGCGTGCCGTGAGTAGGGGAAAGACCCGCGAGCAACGGGCTCGCGCCGCCGCAATCGAAAACGAACGCGGGCTACGCATGCTCGCGGACGCGATTCCGCAGATCGTCTGCACCGCGGGATCCGATGGCCGCGTCGACTACTTCAATCGGCGATGGTTTGAGTTTACCGGCCTGAGCGAATCGCAAACCTTCGCTCGAGCCGGGTGGCTGCGTGCCATTCATCCGGACGATCGACCCACCCTCAAAGCGTGGCTCCGCGACGCCATCCAGACCGGCGCCGACTTTTCGATCGAGGCCCGCGTGCGCTCGTCAACGGGAGAGTACCGCTGGTTCCTGGCGCGCACGGTGGCCGTGCGTGCCGGGGACGGCTCCGTCCGTTTCTTTTCGACCGCAACCGACATCGACGAGCAGAAGCAAACTGAAGAACGTGAGGCGTTCCTGCTCCACGCCAGCGATATCCTCGGTTCGACACTCGACGTAGAGACGATCCTGCGAAAGATCACGGAGCTCTGCGTTCCGGCCTTCGCCGATTGGTGTCAAGTGCAAACGCTGTCCGCGGAGAAGGAGCTTGTGGTCGAGGCGGTCCGTCATCGTGATCCCGATCTCAACGAGCTTCTCGAACGGCTCGTGGGGCGCACCGTCATCGCCAACCGCGATGCGGAGCTGGGCTCGCCGCTGGTCGTGCGACGATCGCAGAGCCGCGTGCTCAACCATGAGGCGACGATGCGTGCCCTTCGGCAGAACGTTGCGGACCCCAAAGATCGAGCGATCTATGAAGCCGCGGGCCCGGGTAAGGCCTTGATCGTGCCCTTGGTCGTGCACGGCCACGCGCAAGGAACGCTGCATTTGGTCGACATGGACCCGTTTTCGCGTCGTCCCGAAATGGCGCGTCACATTGCCGAGGAGCTGGCGCGCCGTGCGGCGTTGGCCATCGATAACTCACGTTTGTACGAACGCGAACATCGCGTGGCCTCCGCATTGCAGCGCGCAATGCTTCCGGCTCGCTTACCGTCGCATCAGCGAATCGATCTGAGCGCCGCGTACCGTCCAGCCGAACGCGAGTCGCGCGTCGGCGGCGACTGGTACGACGCATTCGTCATTTCTGACGGCCGAATCGCGGTGTCGATCGGCGACGTTGGCGGCCATGGGCTCGAGGCCGCTGTCGCGATGAACGAGGCGCGACAGGCGCTTCGCCTCAGCGCACTCGAGGGGATGCCGCCGGCGCAGACGATTGCGCGAGCGAATGCGTCGCTGATGTTAAACGAAGAGCACCCGATCATCACCGCCGTCTTCGGGGTGATCGACGTCCGGGCCGCGACCTTCGAATACTCGTGTGCGGGTCACCCGCCGCCCGCGCTCGCGCCGCTCGCAGGACGGGCGCGCTATCTCTCGGGTGGCGGCATTCCGATGGGAGTCGACGTTTCCGCAGCCTACCCGACCCTCGAGTTCCCGCTTGAACCGTATTCGACGCTCACGCTCTATACCGACGGCTTGATCGAGTTCAGCCGGAACATCGAGCGCGAGAGCACGCGGCTACTCGAGGCCTTAACCGCGCGAGTTCCCGATATGAGCCCCGACGGCGCCGGCGCGCTACTGCGCTACATGCTCGATGCACGACCGTTTGACGATATCGCGGTGCTCGCCGTAACGTTATTGCCGGCTCGGCCCGACGACATCGAGTTGCGATTACCAGCTGCGCCCTCTTCCGCCGGTATCGCGCGACGCCTCGCCTCCCGCTACGCGCGGGTTGCCGAGCTCACGCCCGAACGGACCTTCGACTTGACGATCGCCGTCGGCGAAGCCGCTGCCAACGCGGTGGAACACGCATACTTCGGCGCGACCGGCGAGTTCGTGCTCCGTCTATCGGTACGCGATGGTAAGGTGCATGGCGAGGTGCAAGATCTCGGATGCTGGCGCTATCGAGACCCTGCCGCGGAACGCGGCCGAGGGTTAGCAATCCTGCGCGCGACTACCCGCCAACTCGAGTTCAACCGGTCACCAAAAGGTACGACGGTTGCGTTTGCGGTCTGACTTCTGCGCGCTCGGCGAACGCGCAGAGCAGATTCGCCAGCGCCATCTGCTCGGGCGTACGGCACGCAATATCGAGTAGGCGCGGGCTGCAGACCAGCACGCTCGTTGCACGCGCTCGCGAAATCGCGACGTTGAAGCGATTGCGGTCGAAGAGAAACTCCACGTTGCGCGGGATATCTTCGCCGCTCGACGTCGCCATCGAATAGAAAACGATGGCCGCCTCCTGACCCTGGAACTTGTCGACGGTGCCGACCTCAACGTCGATTCCTGCCTCGCGGAGTTGGTTGAGGATCAGACGGCGCTGCGCGTTATATGGCGTGACGACGATGATGTCGCGATCGCCGACCGGACGCTGCGGGGCGGCGCCGTCGAACGGGATCGAATCCACGACCATCCCCTCGGCGCGCAGCCGCTGGATTTGGCGAACGATTTCAAAAGCTTCCTCGACCGAGCTCGAACCATTCCCAACGTGATCGACCGGAGAAAAATAGAGGCCGGCAAGGCTTTGATCCGGCAGGATGACGCGATGCACAGCCGTCGCGGCCGCGGGACGCAGACGATTTCCGTACATTGCATCCGAAACGAAGCCGCAGATCGCGGGCTGCATGCGGTACGAGACGTCGAGAAAAATCCCGCGCCGCTCGCCGACGGTCGGCGCGTCGCCGAGCAGATGCGCGAGGACCGAATCGCCGGCGTGCAGCGGCTGTTGTCCTTGGCTGACTTGGGCAAGCTGCGACGGGTCCCCGAGTAGGACGACGTTTTTCGCGCAGAGGGACATGGCAAGCGCGTCGGCGAGCGCAACTTGACCGGCCTCGTCGATGAAAAGATAATCGAACTTTCCCGCGAGCTCGTCGCGCGCGTAGAGCCACGCGGTTCCGCCGGCGAGTTGATAATCCTCACCGTCAAATGCTTGGTTCGAGTCGACCGATTCGATAAACGGCGCGTCGAGCCGGGATCCGTATTCGGATCCGGGAGCCGAATGCTTGTAACGGCCACAAACGCGGCCACCGGACTCCAAAACGCAGGCTTCGACCTTGTGCAACAGGTTGTGAATTGCTTTGTGGTTCGAGCTCGTCACGGCGACGCGCTTGCCCATCGCGAGCAGATCGCAGATGACGCGCGAGCCGATCGTGCTCTTCCCGCTGCCGGGGGGCCCCTGGACAAAGAGATAACTGTTGTCGAGCGCTGAGGCGACCGCCGAAACCGCTTCGGCGCTGACGCGCTCCGGCTGCAAGATATGCTTACCCGCGACACGCGGGTCGGCGCTGGTCAGCAAGTCGTAGGTCGCCGGATACTCCTGGTGAAGGTCGCCGGTCATGAAGGATGTTGCGATGCGCGCCAGCGCCTGACGCTGGACCGTCGTCGAAGGCGGTCCTTTCGGAATCAGCTCCTCGATCGCCCCCGCCGCGTCGCGCGCCGCCGTCGTCTTGAGCTCGAGAAGATTTCGATCTTCATCGATCCTCAGAATTTTTCCGGCATGCGATCGCGTGCGAGGGTTTACCGCGTCGTCGCCCGCGCTCATCCTGTGGAGCTGATCGGGAAACTCGTAGGTGTAGACGGTGCTTCGGCCGGCCTTTCCGGCCGGAACGTCGTCGCGTATTCTGAGGCGACCGATTGCCTCTCGGTCGAACTCGAAGAGCTCGTCGACGTTTTCGCAGCGATCGAAGTAAGCCCACCAGGCCGGCTTCTCTTCGCGGCGGTGATAGGCCATCAGGTTGCCGAGCAAGTATTTCGCTCGCAGGGCGGGCGGCATCATGCGGTACTCGTCGTCGCTCTGTGGCGGCAGGACGCCGGCCAGCAGCGTCTGCTCGAGGTCGCTGCGGCGTAGGTCTTCACGCATTTCTTGTCGATGCCTGACGCACTTGGCGCAAGACGGCTCAAACTCGGCGTGACAGGGCGCATCGGGCGACTTGACCCCGCGAAGCGGTAAGTCGACGCCGAACATTGCGATCGCTTCTTCGCGCCGGGCGAGGAGCCACTCACGCAGCAAATAGGTCGAGCGGCAGTCGTCGCGGTTGTAACGCTCGATGTCGTCGAGAATCTTTTGGTCGCGTTGAAGCAGCCAGCGTTCGAAGACGATGATCGACTCGGCGCCCTGCTTGACCTTGGTTTCGCGCGCCAGCTGATAGAAGCGTTCCAGATTCTTGAGGCCGTAGCGCTCTTCGGAAATCGCCAGCGATTGACGGACGACCGCGAAGAGATCGACCAAGACCTCGCCGCGGAGAAGTTCGTCGATTTCATCCTCGCGCGTGCGGTGCAGCTGCGCCAGACGTCGAAGCGCCGACTTCTCGTAGCCGGCGTAATGGTAGACGTGCATCCGCGGGTGACGGCGACGGCGATCGGAAATAAAATCGACGAAAGCTTCGAAGGCAAGCTTTTCTGCCCCGCGGTCGGTCCCCCAGAAGCCTCGAAACTGCGGCGACTCGTCGGGCATCCAGCAGCCGAAGAGATACTCCAACCCACGCCCGGGTTCGAAGAGCGGGTCGCCTTCCATGTCGAAAAAGACGTCACCCGAGGCGGATTCCGGCAGCGAAGCCAGGCCAAGCGGGGGTTCGTGGCGGAGCAGCTCGTAAATCGGCTCCAACGAGCTGCGCGACCGCACTTGCAGCGATGCTTGTCGCCGCAACTTTGCAAAGGTCTCGGCGCTCATTCCCATCGGACGTCCGTCGCTCGCCTTGGCGGCAAGCTCGCTGACGCGTTGGATACCGGCGGCTTCGAGTTTAGCGATTTGATCGCGTCGCATCCCCGCGACCAGACTCAAGTGATCGTCGTCGCGCCGCTGGCGTTCGCAGGCATCGTTCCACGGACAAACGGCGCAGTGCTTGCGCTCGAACGGATATTCTTGCGGACGACCGATCTGCTGAAGTTCGGCGCACTCGGCGAAATTCAGAAAAGCAGACTTCAGATGGCGGTAGTATGCTACGTAATCGTGTAGTCGAAACCGTTGCTCTTCACCGTTACCGAAAACGATGTGGCCAAATTCGGGCATTGACCCTTGCAGGCGTTCGAGGTGCTCGCTGTAGTTGCACAGCTGGATCAGGTAGTAGGGTCTTGCGGTCAGGCCGAGCTTGGTATCGACGACCTCGTAGCTGTAGCCGCCGAGAGTCGACGGTGTGGCGACGCGGCGCAGGAAGTCGGCGTGTCCGATGAAATTGTCGTCGAAGAAGGTGGCTTGATAGATGATCGGCGCACCGGCCTGCATCGCCTCGAGCGTACGCCGCTCCGCCTCCCGAAACGCCTCGATTCCTCGTTCCGGCCGCTCGAACTCGGCGACTTCGCCGCGATAGAGCCGCCGGAGCCGGTCGAGATGCGTGCGTTCGTGCTCGTCGCCCTTGCGTCGGAGCAGCTCCGCGTGGGGATCCTCCGCGCTAGGGCGCGCGACCATTCCGCGCGCGACGAGGACCTCGAGCTCGGTTAGCCGCTTACACTCGAGGTAGTCGGTGAGATCGCTCGCGGCATAGATAAACCGCCCGTCGATTTGCTGCACGATCTAAGCGTGGTCCCCAAGCATGACCCTATTTTGCCGCTCGCGAGTGCCATATGCCTGGCAGAGTGCGAGTGGCGAGTGGCGAGTGGCGTTGCTGGCGGCTAGATCGCTTCGATCTTGGCCATCATCCCTTGGTCTTCGTGATCGAGGATGTGGCAGTGAAAGACGAACTCGCCGCGGATGATCGGATCGCGAAAGTCCATCAGCATCACGACCGAGCCGGGGACGCTGTGCTTCTCGCCCGGACCCGTTGTCGAGCGATGTGGAATGATGAAACTGTCCGCCCAGTGCGGATGCGTCACCTTCACGCCATTGACACTCTCCACTAAGAAGTGAATTTGATGAATGTGAAAGTCGTGAATCTCCTGCGTGACGTTGACGATGTGCCACTCCTCGACCGTCCCAGTGTGAACCACGAACATCGGCGGTGCGCGCATCGAAAAACTCTTGCCATTGATGAAGAAATGCGGCTGGTTATCCTCGCTGAAGACCACTAGTCGTTTGGCCGACGGAGCGGGCAGCGCGGTATCGTAGGCGTTGGGCGGCAGCGGAGCGCCGACGGTGAGCGGCCGCGTCGAAAAGTCGCCGCCGTCTGGGCGATGCTTGGGCGCGACGATATGGGCGAGGTAGACGTACGGATCCGGATCGCCGTTCGGCCCGGTATCGTAGCACATCGTGCGGAACTTGGCACGGCCGCTGGCGGGGCCGGTGACGACGAACTCGGCGCGCCCGGCCGGGGGAATGATGACGTACGGCTCGGTGAGGGTTGGCGGTGTGCCGGGGTAGGTATCCAGCGCGAAGCCGTCGATGGCGACGACCTCGAGCTTCTCGCCCTCGACGTTGAGCCGCAATGTCTTATGGCCGGTTGCGTTGACGATGCGGAAGAACTGCTTCTCCCCGGGCGCTATCGTGATATCCGGCTGGTGAACGCCATTGAGGCTGACGCTGAAGCCATCTTTTGTCGTGCACGGCGTGGTGTTGCTTCCTTGTGGGTGGATACCCATCGACATCGCGTCATCGCCGCCTTCGCCGGTCGCGCGCACGACGATGAGTCGCTGTCGCATCTTGGCCAAGCCGGGAAGATGTTTCTCTAAACCCTCAATGACGATCGCACCGGACATGCCGCTATCGCCGACTTGGAAGTTTACCTCGCCGTGAACGTGCGGATGATACCAGTAGAGTCCAGGCTCTTGATTCTTGGGAATCGGCACGACGTAGTGAAGCGTCCGACCGGGTTTCGCGATCATTTCCAGCACGTCGTCACCGGGCGTCATCGGCGAAACGCCCAACCCGTGAAAGTGCAGGTTGACGTCGTCGCGCATGACGCCGTCGCGCATGACTCCGCCGGGCGGCGGCTCTGTTGGAAGCTGGTTTTTCAAATTGATTTCGATCGTCTCGCCGGGTTTGACGTCAATAGTAGGCGCAACTCCGGTCATTCCGTCGTATACAAACTCCGGCTGGCCGGTCGCCTTATCTTCGTTGACGATCAACGTGAGTTGTGCGATCCCGTGAGCCGCTTTCACTACCGGCGGCTCGGGCAACTCGCGATTGCCGCTCGTTTGGAAACGAAGCGACGGGTTCGTCAAGGAGGGGAGGGCCTCTGAAGGGCCGCTCGCCCGGCCACCGCATCCGGCAAGCCAAGCGAGCACGATAGCGAGGGCGAGAAGACGTCGCATCGCTGACGTTAGGGTCTAGAGTCCGATTTGGTTCAAATTCGCGACGAAGCGCTGTACCCTTGGATCATCCCACCAGTTTGCGATAATTGCTTCGACCTCGGGCAGCGCGCGCAAACGCCCGACGTGGCTCTCGATCGCGTCGCGATTGGGCTGCGCCGAATGAATTTCGCCGTGAAGTTGGTCGATCGTCGCATGCTCGCCGTGCTCCGGCGGGAGCGCCTTGTGCAGATCCTCGCTCGGAAGCTGGGGCCGCAGGAGCGGCAGCAATGTCTGCGCCTCCGTTATCAGCTCTTCGCCGGCCACCATTCCGGTTGCGTCTGCATCGTTGATTCCGTCGCGCCGTGCTTGATCGTCCATTCGAGCAGAGAGCTTCTTGGAAAAGGAGAGGTCGCCTCCGTCAGTTGCAATCGGCTTAGCTTTGTGCTACAAAGTTCAACAGTGGAGATACAGCGCGCGCTCTCGGATCTCGAAGAAGTCCGCGACCGGTTGGTTCGAGTCCAACGATTCGAGGGGTATTCCGCTCCGGCCGCCATTGCGAGCGGTCTGGCTGCGCTTGTCGCAGGGTTTGTCCAAATGCAGATGGTTCCGTTTCCGGCCACACCCGCGGCGCTGGGTCGGTACGTGCTCATTTGGATAACCTGCTTGGCGGTCGCGCTCGCGCTCAACTACGGTGCCGTCGCGATCTGGGTTTGGGGAAACCGTGGTCCAGGTGCCCGCAGTCGCTTTCGATCCGCCGCGCGCTCCATCGCGCCCGCGGTGGTGCTCGGCGGGCTGCTCACCATCGGCTTGATCGATCGTTCCGACTACGCGTTGCTGCCCGGCACATGGTTTGCGATCTACTCGATCGGCTTGTTCGCATCGCGCGATGCGATACCGGCGACCACCCTGCCGGTGACGATTGGCTTCGGCATCCTTGCCGCGCTCTTTCTGGTCTCTCCGCTGCGCAACGTTGCGCTCGCGTGGTGGGTGATGCCGCTCGGATTCGGTCTCGGACAGATCGCGATCGGATCCCTCATTTGGCGGGAGCGGTCGCGATGAGCACCGCGCGCCAAGCGCCGTTTTCCTATCCGGGATTGGAGCGAATTTTTCACGAGCGTGGGCGCCTCGCCATTTGCACGTGCCTGATCGCGCATCCCGACGGTCTCAGCTTTACCGAGCTCCAAACGGCATGCGATCTTTCCGATGGGAATTTGAACCGGCACGTGCATGCGTTGGCTGAGCTCGGCATCGTCATCACCGAGAAGCTGCGCGGCTCGG
>DATHOO010000250.1:0-15050 GCA_035484815.1 Candidatus Acidiferrales bacterium | reverse complement strand
CAGCGCCCCCCGATGTGCCGGTCAAGCCACCGCCGTTACCGCCGTATGCCGAACCGTACGTATTGACGGTTCCGCCGGCGCCCCCGCCGCCCGCAGCAACTACGATGCGATCATTTAATGTATCGCCGCCTGCGCGAACGTCCGATGCGCCACCGCCCGCATTGCCCGCTTGGCTTCCATACCGAGAAGTACCACCGGTGCCGCCGCCGTTGAATCCGCCGTGCGTACCCGAGGCACCAACAAAAACGTAGAGCTTCTCTCCTGAGTGCACCGGGATGATCGCGTACACCCGGCCCGGGCGGCCGGGGGTAGCCGTGCTGGGGTAAACGCTGAAGCCGGCGCCTTCGCCACCGCGAGCAACCACGGTGAGTTGGGCGACGCCCGCGGGGACTTTGAACGCCTGTTCCTTGCCGGTGTACTTGAACGTTTCGTTGCCTTTGGACACACCTGCATTGTTGTTGGTGTTATCGGTCGCGATCGGCAGCGAGGATCCGCCCCCGCATGCGCAGAGTAATGCCGCAGCAACGCTCATGCTTAAAGCACAGCGGCCAAACGCAAAATCTCGCATTTCCGTCTCCCTCACTACCAGCTGAAGCTGACGCGACCGTCGCTAAATACTTGCCAGCCCGTCCACATACGGGACTTGATTGCGCTGGGCTCGACGTAGGACGACCCGCCGCCGCCTCCGCCGCTTACCGCCTGCCGATATTCAGAGTACGCGAAGCTAGCGGTACCGCCACCCCCGCCGCCGCCGTAGTAGCCGCCGCCCCCGCCACCGCCGCCATATCCATCGGAATAGGGCTTGCTACCGGGTCCGCCATTTCCGCCGTTGCCGCCGAGCCCGAGTGCTCCATTGCCGCCCGGCTGGCCATTTGCGTGACTCTTATCGCCGGTACCGCCGATGCCACCCGCACCGCCGTCCGTCTGTGTGCCACCCAAACCTCCGCCGCCGCCTACGCCACCGCTGCCGACTCCCGATGTGCCAATCAAGCCGCCGCCATCGCCCCCGGCGTCGTAGTCGTACCGTCCAAGGCTAGCGCCGCCACCACCGCCGCCCGCGGCGACAATAATGCGATCTTTTAGGTTATCGCCGCCGAGGCGAACGTCCGACGCGCCGCCGCCTGGCCTGCCGGTGTAACTCTCAGATCCGCTGCTCCCGCCGGCACCGCCGCCATTGAACCCGCCGTGTGAACCCGACCCACCAACAAAAACGTAAAGTTTCTCGCCCGCTTTAACGCGGATGACGGCGTAAACCCGGCCTGGGAAGCCTCCTAGTGCTGCTGAGCCCGCAGCGCCACGAGCGACAACCGTGAGCCGACTGACGCCCGCCGGGACGATGAACGTTTGCTCGGCGCCCGTATAAGAAAATGACTGCTGGTGTTTCGATCCACTGGCGCTGTCAATCGCCTTGCCCGTCGTCGCAATAGGTATCGATGATCCGCCACCGCCACATGCCGAAAGCAATGCTGCGGTCAGGCCGGCGCTCAAAGCAGCTCGGCTAAATTCAAAAGCTCGCATCTCTGCCACCCCTTTAGCTCCAGCTGAAGACGACGAGGCCGTCGCCTTTTGCTTTCCAGCCGGTCCACATGTGCGATTTGATTGCACTCGGCTCGACGTACGATGAGCCGCCGCCCCCGCCACCGCCTTGCGCAAGCGGGTAGCACGAGTAACCACCATAGCCAGGGCCTCCGTAGGTATACGCGCCACCACCGCCCCCGCCGGCGCCGTAGTAGCCGCCACCGCCGCCGCCGCCGCCACCCGTCCTGCAGCCATGGGAGCCGCTTCCGCCACTACCACCCACGCCTAACGCTCCGTTGTCGCCGGGCTGGCCCCTGTAACTTTCATAGTACGAGTAGCCGCCGGCTCCGGCGGACCCGCCCGCACTCTGCGTTGCGCCGCCCCCGCCACCGCCCGCGAACTTACCGTAAGAACCACCGCCGCCGCCGGACTGGCCGATCAAGCCACCGCCGTTTCCTCCGAAGCCGAAGCTATATTCATACGTGGCTTCGCCTGCGCCGCCACCGCCGGCGGCAACAATGATGCGATCGTTAAGCGTATCGCCGCCCGCGCGAATGTCCGACGCGCCGCCGCCTGCGTTGCCCGGGTCCTTTCCGGATCCACTGCTGCCCCCGGTACCGCCCCCGTTGAACCCGCCGTGCGTACCGGAACCACCGACGAAAACATAAAGCTTCTCGCCGGAGTTCACCGGGATAATTGCGTAAATGCGGCCGGGACGGCCGGGGGGATTACTGCTCGGATACGCGTAGAATCCCGCGCCTTCGCCACCGTGCGCGACGACGGTGACTTCCGTGACACCGCTAGGGACTTTGAACGTCTGTTCCTTGCCGGTGTACTTGAACGTTTGGTTGCCCTTCGCTGCACCTACACCGTTTGCTACGTTACCGAGGGGGATCGGTGTCGATGATCCGCCGCCACAGGCGGAGAGCAATGCCGCAGCCACGCTGATGCACAAAGCACAGCGGCCAAACTCGAAAGCTCGCATGTTCGCTCCTCCAACACACAGCGCTCCAGGTCCCAACGGTCTCTGTTTTGGAGCTTAGCTTTTCGATTAGTTCAAGCGTCGCGCCTGCGTTGCATTGCCCGTTATGCGTGGCAGCATGAATGATGCTGCCACGCAGTTAGCTGTTTGCTATACGAGCATGCGTAATCAACAGCGGAGAAAGTTTACCACAGTCGCTTTAACGCGCGACTCAGTCCTCGTAACGCTCGCCGAGTGACGAGAGGGCTACTGTTTACGCGGTTGCTTTGAGTCGGTTGGGATCGACTTTGACGCCTGGGCCCATCGTGCTTGCGAGCGTTACGCTGCGAAGATAGGTGCCCTTCGCGGCCGCCGGCTTTGCGCGGATGATCGCATCGAGTAACGTCGTGATGTTTTCGAGCAGATGAGCTTCATCGAAGCTGGCTTTGCCGACAATCGTATGGATGATGCCGGTCTTATCGAGCCGGTACTCAACCTTACCGGCTTTGATGTCGCGGATCGCCGCGCCGATATTCGGCGTGACCGTGCCGGCTTTGGGATTCGGCATCTTCTGCGCGAGAATGCGTCCCAGCTCCTTACCAACTTGCGCCATCATGTCCGGCGTCGCGACGGCGACGTCGAAGTCGGTGAAGCCGGCCTTCACTTTGTCAATGAGGTCTTGATCGCCGACGAGGTCGGCGCCGGCCTCCTCGGCGGCCTTCGCGTTATCGCCTTTGGCGAACGCCATAACGCGTACCGTGCGTCCGGTCCCGTGGGGAAGTAGAACCGTGCCGCGAACGCTCTGATCGCTCTTTTTGGGATCCACGCCAAGCCGAACGTGCGCCTCAACGGTTTCGTTGAACTTTGCATTTGCGTTCTTCTTGACGATCGCGATCGCTTCGGGGGTCGAAAAGAGTCGCTTACCGTCGAAGCTTTCCGCAACCGTCTTGAATCGTTTTCCGTGATGCTGCGGCATGCTAGGCCTCCACCTCGACGCCCATCGAGCGCGCCGTGCCGGCAACGATTTTCTTGGCCGCATCGATGTCGTTGGCGTTGATGTCGGGCATCTTCACCTTCGCGATATCCTCGAGTTGGCTCTGCGTCAACGTGCCGACCTTATTGCGGTTCGGCTCCTTGCTGCCCGACTCGATCTTCAGCGCCTGCTTGATGAGAAACGACGCCGGCGGCGTCTTCGTGATGAACGTAAACGTTCGATCTTCGTAAACGGTGATCTCGACCGGAATGATCATGCCTGCCTGCGACGCGGTACGTTCGTTGTACTGCTTGCAGAAGTCCATGATGTTGAGCGAGTAGGGCCCGAGTGCCGGGCCGATCGGAGGCGCCGGCGTCGCTTTGCCGGCGGGGATTTGTAGGCCGATCTTGCCTACGACTCTCTTAGCCATTGAAGTATGTCCTCGTCTTTCGACTCCCCCATTTTGTGTTTAGAACCGAACGCTGGGGTTGTGCGTTCGGCCTAACTGGTTAGACCTTCTCTACTTGGAAAAACTCGAGCTCGACTGGGGTTTCGCGACCGAAGATCGAGATGAGCGCGCGCAGGCGTTCCTTCTCCGGGGCGATTTCGTCGACGACGCCGGTGAAGTCGAAGAACGGACCCGAGGTGACCTTCACGCGGTCGCCCTTCTTGAAGTCGATCTTGAGCTTGGGCGCCTCGATGCCCATCTGCTTGAGGATCGTCTTCACTTCTTTGTCTTGCAGTGGCACCGGCTTCTCGCCGGGGCCAGGGCTGCCGACGAAGCCGGTCACGCCTTGGGTGTTGCGCACGACGTACCAGGACTGATCGTCCATGATCATCTCGACCAAGACGTAGCCGGGGAAAACTTTCTTGGGCGTGATCTTGCGCTTGCCGTCCTTGAACTCGACCTCGTCCTCCATCGGCACGAGCACGCGGAATATTTTATCCTGCATGCCCATCGAGTGGATGCGGCGCTCCAGATTCGCCTTCACCTTGTTTTCGTAGCCCGAATAGGTGTGAACGACGAACCAATTCCGGTTGTCTTTGGGTTTCGGCGCTGCCTCTTCGGCGGCCGCGTCGGGCTCCTCGACGGGGACCTCTTCAACGAGGGCCTCTTCGACGAGGCCACCCTCGACCGTCGCACCTGCCGCGTCGCCCATCTTGGTGTCGTCGATGATCGGTTCTTCGGTGGCCGGCTCGGCGATGCCGAGCTCTTGATGCTCTATCTCGTACATGTTGGGTGCGTTACTGAGTTAGGCCCGGCGTCGCCGGGTGAATCACGGTGAAGAGCCAGCCAAACAGTTGGTCGAGGACAAAGGTGTACAAGCCGATGCTGACCACCAGCGCAACCGTCAGAATCGTGGCGGAGATCCACTCGTCGCGGGTTGGCCAGGTCACGCGCCGCAGCTCCGCGATCACGCTGCGGATAAAATCGCCTCCCGCGAGAGACTGGGCCGCCTTCTTTTGCTGTTCGTTCACCAAAGGTTCACTTCCAAAAACTTGTACCCTGAGCTTGTCCAAAGGGTGGCAGGGCGGACAGGACTCGAACCTGCAACAACTGGTTTTGGAGACCAGGACTCTACCAATTGAGCTACCGCCCTATCGGGTCTCCCTATGCGGCTTGTGGCAGCGGCAGAAGCGGCAATATTTGCTAAGCTCCAGCCGGTCCGTCGTCTTCTGCTTGTTTTTCTGCGTGTTGTAGTTGCGGCGTTTGCACTGCGTGCACGCCAGAACTACCATCACGCGCGTTTCTTTCTTTGCCATCAGTAGTCTATCACAACATGAAGAAAACGGACCGCCGGTCCGTTCCGAAGTCTTATGCTAGCACAAGCCGAACCAGCTTCGCAACGCCCTCCCTCCCCCGGATGTCATCCTGAGCTCGTCGAAGGACACCGGGCAAGCAAGCATGGCGCCGCTATGGACCCGCCGCTCCCCCGTAGAAGCAGGCCTGAGACCCGTTGACCCGGGCGAAAGGGAGCACTGTGAAAGTCTCAGAGGCTGTTTGCTTTGGTACGGTTCCGTTCGTCGCGGCCGCGCTTGCCGGCTGTGGCGGAGCACCGAACCTTCCCTCGTTCGCGGCCGCCCCGCAGGCCGCCCCGGCCGCTGGGCAATCCGCCCACGGCCCGTCCCGAATGGACAAAGGCCTCAAGCAGCGCGATCTGCTGTACGTCTCCAATGCCAACGGAACGGTAAACGTCTATCGCTATTGGCAGCGCACGCTCGCCGGCGTTTTGACGGACTTCAAGCAGCCGATGGGCGCCTGTGCCGATTCGGCCGGCGACGTGTACATCGCCGACTACCAAGCCCAGAAGATCTACAAATATCACCACGGCGGAACGAAGCCGATCGCCGTGCTTGACGATTCGCCGTACAAACCCTGGGCCTGCAGCGTCGCGCCCGCCAACGGTAATCTGGCCGTAGCGAACTCACCGTACGGTACCTACGCGAAGGGCGGCAACATCGCGATCTACGCTAGCGGCAGCGGGAAGCCGGCCATTCTGCAAGGCAGCGGTGGACATTTCATCGGCTGCGCTTACGACGACCGCGGCGACCTGCTCGTGGGGAGCGAGTACCGCTACAGCCCGTTTTGGTACGATCAGTTTTACTATCTCCCAAAGCACGGCACCAAACTCTTGCCGATGACGTTGCCCGGCCTTGGTAGTTATAGCTCGCACTTTGGTGTCGTTGAGGGCCTCGCGTGGGATGGAAAGTATTGGGTCGTTGGGCCCATTTACGACCAGCTCTTTCTCTATTCGATCAATATCAAAGCTCGCTACGTCGGGAAGATCACTCTCAGCGGCGGCTATCCGTACGCGGGACCGATTTGGATCTACCGCAAGAACTTGCAATCCCGCGGCACGCAAGCGGTGGCGGGGAACAACGAGAGCAACGGCGTGGTTTCGTACTGGAAGTATCCGGCCGGCGGCAGCGCGATTGGAGAGATCACGAAAGATCTCGACGCGCCGTTCGGCGTTGCCGTCAGCATGGGGACACCATGAGCTCGTTAACGACGCTACGCGTAGTGGCGGCTCTCGTTGCCGGCGGTATCCTCGCCGGCTGCGGTGGCGGGGTGCCGCAGGTTGGCGGACCGGGCATAACCTCCGCGGGTGCGCCCGCGATTCGCGAGCACCGTGGCGAGTCATGGATGGCCAAAGGCCTCAAAAACCGCGATCTTCTCTACGTCTCGAACTCAGACGGCGTCGTAAACGTGTACCGGTATTGGCAACATACGCTGGTCGGCGTTTTGACGAACTTCACGCAGCCGGTCGGTGAGTGTGCCGATGCGGCCGGCAACGTGTATATTACCGACTACACCGCCGAGAAGGTAGACGAGTACGCGCACGGCGGGAAGAAGCCGATCAAAGTCTACGACGATTCGCCGTACCAACCGCAGGCTTGCGCGGTGAGCGCGAAGACGGGCGATCTTGCCGTCGCGAATTACGGCTATTATCAAGCCGGGAACATCGCCGTCTATCCGCACGGGAGCGGCTCGCCAACTTTCTACGGAGGCACTCGCGACGATCACTTTATCAGCTGCGCGTACGACGATCGCGGCGATCTTTTCGCGGTCAGCAACGCCGGCTACAGTGGTATCTACTACTCCCAATTCTACTATTTGCCCAAGCGCGGTGCGCAGCTGGTGCCGATGAACCTGCCCGGTCCGTCGAGGAGCTGGGAGTGGCGAGGCGTTCGGGCGGTGGCCTGGGACGGAGAGTACTGGCTTGTCGACGTTTACGGGCTTTACCGCTTTACCATCAACGTGAAGGCCACGTACGTTGACACGATCACGCTGCAAGGCGACGGCGATCTCGGCCCCGTTTGGATCTATCGAAAGAATCTCAAATCGACCGGCAGCCAGGTCGTCGGCGTCGAGAACAATTATGGCCAGACCGACTCCGTTGATTTTTGGTCGTACCCTGCCGGCGGTAGTCCGATCGCTCAAATTACAAAGGACCTCGACGGCCCGTCCGGCCTCGCGGTCAGCATGGGGACGCCACAATGAAGCGCTATTATTGGTTCGTGCCGATTCTTTTCGTGCTCTGCGCGTGCGGCGGCAATGCTGTCGCGCCCGCACTTGGCGTCGCGCCCGCACCGCATCCCGATCGCCGCAGCTCGTGGATCTCACCGGAGCTCGAGCGCACGCAGGCGCCGCTGCTCTTCGTTTCCGACGCGGGGACCGCCGACGTCTACATCTATAACGTGAAGACGCTCAAACTGATCGGGACGATCACCGGGTTCGCGCAACCGCAAGGTGAATGCTCCGACAACAAAGGCAACGTGTGGGTCACCGATGCGAGCGGCGAGACGGTCTACGAGCTCTCGCATCGCGGTCACCTCGAGAACGAGCTCGTCCAAAAGGGCGCAACTCCGGTCGGATGCACTTGGGATCCGACGACCGGGAACTTGGCGGTGATGAGCCTCCTTGGCGTGCCCAGCCAATCCGGTGGCGTCCTGGTTTTCCCAAAAGGTGTGGGCACGCCCACGCTTTACACGAACAGCAAGCAATACTTTTACAACTTTGGCGACTACGACGCCGGCGGCAATCTCTTCTTTGACGGTCGCGATGCTAACGGCAACTTCATGCTCTCGGAGCTGCCAAAAGGGAAGAGCTCGGCGCACACGGTCGCGCTGACGGGCGGTACGATTTACTTCCCAGGCATGGTGCAGTGGGATGCCGCCAAACAAGATTTCATCGTCGGCGATCAAAGCTGCGGCAATCTGTACGCAAGTTGTGTGTACTCCGTGAAGATTGCGGGCAACACCGCATCGATCACCGGCGAGACGAAGCTGCAAAATTCTGCAGGAGGGCAGCTATGCGATTTAGTGCAGGGCGTGCTGTTCAACAAGGAGCTTCTCGGGTCGGACAACGACTTCTGCGGCTCAACTCCAAGCGCGACGTATATCTGGCCCTACCCGGGCGGCGGGGCTCCTACCCGCTACAACGGCAAGACGGATTCCGTGCCGGTCGGCGCGGCGATAAGCCGATGATGACCAACCGCTACGGCCATCTCTTTGCGCTCGCTGCGGCAGCGACGATGCTGGCGGCGTGCGGCAGCGCGCCGATGCAAAACGGCGCCGTCGTGCCGCAAGGCGCGAGCTCGCAAAGCCGCGTTCGCCCGCAACATCGATCGTGGATGGATCTTGGCCTGGCAAAGCAAGATCTGCTCTACGTGTCCAACGGTAACAGTGAGGTGACGGTCTACCGCTACTGGCAGCATACGCTAGTGGGCGTGCTGACCCAGTTCACGCAGCCCAAAGGCGAATGCGCCGATAGCGCCGGCAACGTCTACATCACCGACTCCACGGCGCAACGGATTCTCGAGTTCGCGCACGGCGGCACGAAGCCGATCAAAAGCTTCGACGACTCGCCGGACTCGCCGTATACCTGTTCGATCGATCCCACGACGGGCAATCTCGCCGTCGCGAATCAAGACGGCACCTCGCAGCCGGGCAGCATTGCGATCTGGAAAAAAGGCAGCTCGAGCCCGACCCGTTACACCGATTCGCTGCTCTATTACTTCGAGGGCTGCGCCTACGATGCGAACGGCAACCTCTTGGTGACCAACGGCTCGCGCTATCCGTACGGGACATACTTCGCGTGGCTTTCCAAGGCCGGTAACAAGCTCATCAACATCACGGTGCCGGGACCCGATCCAAGCCGCGCATGGGGCTACGTGCAAGGCATTCAATGGGACGGTAAATACTTTGCAATCGACGATTACTCAATCTATCGCATCGCGTTGATTCACGGCCAGGCGTACTACGTCGGTGAGACGGAGCTCGACGCCGCGGGTTCAAACGGCCCGTACTGGATCTACAACAACAAGCCCG
Organism: Candidatus Acidiferrales bacterium; assembly: GCA_035484815.1. Taxonomy (GTDB): domain Bacteria; phylum Vulcanimicrobiota; class Vulcanimicrobiia; order Vulcanimicrobiales; family Vulcanimicrobiaceae; genus Cybelea. The sequence continues at coordinate 5,766 of DATHOO010000250.1, read as the reverse complement.
GCACTCAAGGAACCCAGGTCGTCGGCGGCGTGAACGGCGACGAGGACAGCGTCGTCAACTACTGGCACTATCCCAGCGGCGGCGAACCCATCTTCGGCCTCTCCCACGGCATCGACAACCCCTTCGGCGTCACCGTCAGCCTAAAACAACAAAAGTAGCCTTGTCATCCTGAGCCCTTCGACTCGCTGCGCTCGCTCAGGATAAACTGCGGCGCGCAGCGCCGTAGTCGAAGGAGGAGCAATTTTCTGCTGCCATTGAATCCAAGTAGCGGAGCCGCACACCGCCTTGTCATCCTGAGTTTGGATTAAGGAGTCACGGCGAAGAATGTTCCGTACCCGTACGGGTCGCCGTGCGCGGTGCCTCCTTGTGATGTAGTGCCGTAGAGCCTTCCGTTTACGTTCGTCAAGGGTCCGGCGGGGTCGTTGCCATCAGTATTACCAGCGAAGCGGTGCAGCACCGTCTCAACGCCGCTGGTGCTTATGCTGAAAACCGTTCCGCATGCGCCGGCACCACTAGCAGAGCACGAACTGTCGCCGTTACCGGAAGTCGTTCCGTACAGCATGCCGCTCACCTCGGTCAGATCGGCTTCCGGGTGTGCCCCATCGGAACCACCCGCGAAACGGTATACCACCTTCTCAGCACCCGCGGTGCTGATGCGATAAACGATTCCGTTCCCCTTGGCCGTGCCGCCGCCGCTAACGGTCGTTCCATACAGCACGCCGTTCACGTTGATCAAGCCCGAAGACGGATCGGCCCCATGCTCGCGGCCGTGAAACGAGTAGAGGACGTTTTCGGCACCGGCCAGAGTAATGCTGAAAACGGTTCCGAGGTTGACGGGGCCGCCGTCCCTCGTGGTGCCGTAGAGCACGCCGTTGACAGCGATCAACTCCGCCTCGGGATCGGCTCCGTCGGAGCCGCCGAAGAAACGGTACAGAACAGTCTCTTGGCCGCTTGTGGTTACGCTGAAAACGGTTCCGCAGGCAGTGCTATGCGTGCATGTATAATTGCCGCCTTCGCTCGTCGTCCCGTAAAGCGTACCATTCACGTCGATGAGCGGCGCTTTCGGGTAGGCTCCGTCGGAGCCGCCCTTAAATGCGTACAACACTTTCTCCGCGCCGGATGGACTTACACTATAAATGGTCCCGCATCCCTTGGCGCTCGAGCATCCAGAGCCGCCACCGTCGTATGTCGTGCCGTAGAGCGTCCCATTCACGTCGAGTAATCCCGATACGGGATTGCTTCCATCGGAGCCGCCACGGAAACGGTAGAGCACCTTATGCGCTCCGCTAGTGCTGATGCGGTAAATCGTCCCCTTACCCATATGATTTACCCTTTCGGTCCGCTCTCCGCCGATCGCGGTTGTCCCGTACAGCGTGCCACTTACGTCAAGCAACCCTCCTTCCGGCCTCGCTCCGTCCCTTACGGGGTAAAAGCGATAAAGTTGTTGATAAGACGCTGAAAAGCGACGCAGTGCGTTCCGGACCGACGCAATTGCCGATATTTGCGGCATCGCGTGCGCCGCGCTAATCGGCGGCGGTGATTCACCGCAGGCTACAAGCAATGTGGCGGCCAGGCTAGTGGTAAGTGCGGACCGAGCGAACGTCCTCACGCGACACCTCCAAGTGGCGAGCGAATCAGGCATGAGGCGTTCGGCATGTCAGATCTAACTTCAAGCCGAGCAAGCGCATCGCGTGTGCGGATTTTCGTCTCACGAATACAACCACTCCACTCACGGTACGGTCGCCGCCGCGACGGTCCCGGGATCGAGCGGCATGCCGGGCGAACGACAACGAGCATCGTGGCATTCACGGAAAGAGGGGCAGAGCATATGAGACGTTGGGACCTCGCGCGTTACACGTTAACGAGCTGCGCCGCTGCCGCATTGCTTGTGGGCTGTGGCGGATCGCAAGGGTCGATCGGCGCGCCAGGTGTTATGTCGCAAAACCGCGGGATCGCGCCAACTCGCAGCACGACGCTTCGCCACGCGTCTGGGTCGTCTTACCAGGTGGTGTACAACTTTGCCGGCGGCTCCGACGGGGCGAAACCCCTCGCCGCATTGATCAACGTGAACGGCACGCTCTACGGCACGACCGCCCGGGGCGGCTCAAAATGCAACGACTCCACAAGCGCCGGCTCCGGCTGCGGAACCGTGTTCAGCGTGACCACAAGCGGCCAAGAGACGGTCCTACATCGCTTTACCGGCGGCTCTGACGGGGTGTACCCTAGAGCGGCGTTGATCGACGTGAACGGTACGCTTTACGGCACGACCGAATATGGCGGGCCGCATAAAAGCATATGCGGCGGTAGCTGCGGAACCGTGTTCACCATAACCCCGAGCGGCTCTGAGAACATACTGCACTTTTTTGCGGGTCCTCCCGACGGTGCGTTCCCCGCTGCCGGCTTGATCAACGTGAACGGCACGCTCTATGGCACGACCACGGAGGGGGGCATTTCCGGTGGATGCCGCCTTGCGGGTCCAAAAGTAGGCTGCGGGACCGTCTACAGCATGAGCCCGAGCGGCTCTGAAAACGTGCTGTGTCGCCTGGATGGCCCGATCACGGGAAGTAACCCGGTTGCGTCTTTGATCGACGTGAATGGCACCATGTATGGCGCGACAGAGCTTGGCGGCGGCCGTGGCCAGGGAAGCGTTTACAGCGTAACCGCGAGTGGTTCTTTGACGGTGCTGCACCACTTCACTTATAGCGGCGGTGACGGGGAGGCCCCGGCTGCGGCGTTAATCGACGTGAAGGGCCTGCTCTATGGCACGGCCAGTTCCGGCAGCAAGTCCGAACGGGGAACGGTCTTCAGCATCACCACGACCGGTACGGTGAAACTGTTGCACAGCTTTAGCCATAGCGGCTCCGATGGCTCTCGGCCCCACGCGAGCTTGATCAACGTGCACGGTACTCTATACGGCACGACCGTCGTGGGCGGCGGGAAGATCTGCAACCAAAACGAGGGCTGCGGTACGGTCTTTAGCATCACGACCGGGGGCACAGAGCAATTGCTGCACAGCTTCGGCAACAGCGGCGATGGCTATTACCCCTACGCGAGCTTGATCAACGTGAATGGCACGCTATACGGCACGACTTCCTCGGGCGGCACGCACGGGATGGGAACGATCTACGCGATAACCCCATAATCACGATCTGCCACCGCTCCAAGCGTCACCCCGTGGCGGTGTACTTTACTGTTCGAGTTCCTGAAGCGTGTTGGACTTGGTATCGGTGAAGAAAAGCGCGGTGTTGCCGTCGTTCGTGCCGGTCGCGACTAGGCCGAAGATACCCGCCGTTTTGTTTTTGTCCACTACCTTCGTATCGAGCACTTTTCCGTTCGGGGTGTCGATCTCGACCAACGTGTTGGCTCGCGCTCCGGCCGTATTTGCAACGATCAGGTTGCCGTTCGGCAGCATCGTCATAGCCACTGGTGCATTGAGTGGTTTGCCCGCGTAGATCAACTTGCCGCACGCCGAAGATGGATCCTTACACTTAAACGTTCTACCGCCCGGCTCGACGATGATCCCGTCCTTCACGTCCAAATGCAAAGCGTTGGTGAACTCCACAACCGTGTTGGTCGAGCCGTCGGCGATGTAAAGCGCATCCTTCTTTGCGTCGTACTGCAAGCCGGACGGCCCGAGTCTGCCCCATCCGGGCTTATGGTTAATCGCGAACCCGGTAGCGATCTGAAGCGGCTTGGGATTTCCATACTCGTTTATGCTAAAGCTGATGATCGAGCCGGTCTTCGCATCGCTGACGTAGATATTTTGCGGCGAGTACCGGCTATCGGGTTGGACCGCGGAGACGACCGCGAAGGGCAAACCGACGTGAAGACCGCTCTGCGCCACTTCGCCGTTTGCGCCGATCCCCACGAGGAGTTGGCTGGCCGCGCCCGCAGCGAGCGCGGAGTCCTCCGGCTCGACGGCGTCGGCATCGCAGCCCTCGATCTCGCCGCTCTGGGCGAACGTCGCCGCCTTTGAGCCCGGCTTTGGATCGAACGTGTCCATCGTCGTTCCTTTGCCGGCCTTTCCATCTTTGTCATCGAAGTTGCAGAGAAGTAGTTGCCCCTTCTTGAGTTCGCCGGAGGTCGTTGGCACCACGGAAACCGCGCGAGCAGAGTTATCGCCGTTCGTCGGGTCTACCGTAGTGCCGATCACGACGACTTTGGTCAATTTCTTTAGGATTGACGTGTCGTCGTTCCGCGACATCCACGATTCGCCGCGATCGGTGGCTGTGGCGATCGCTCGGCTTTGCGGCATCGCGCCCGGCGCGCTGATCGCCGTCTGCGAACCACCGCAGCTTACAAGCAATGTGGCGGCCAGGCTGGCGGTTAGGGTGGACTCCGCTAAAGGTCTCACGCGACACCTCCAAGTAGCTAAACGGATCGCAGGCAGTAATTCGGCGTGACCTGACGTAGGTCCCAGCCTAGGAAGCGTCGCGTCGCGCTTCGTACTTAGCCACCGAATCCGTTCAGCTTTCGGAGGCACAACAGATGAATACCCTTGCCTCTAGCCGCTTCGCGCTCAGTGTCAGCGCGGCTGCCGTGTTGCTTGCAGCCTGCGGTGGATCGCAGACCCCGCTTGTTGCGCCGGGTGCTATCTCGCAAGCCTCAACGCTTGCGACGGGGACCACTAGGACGAACTACAAAGTCGTGTACAGCTTTGGTGGCGGAAGCGATGGGGCGCACCCAAATTCGGCCTTGGTCAACGTCAGCGGCGTCCTTTACGGCACGACGCTCGCCGGCGGCGGAGGCGGAACGGTCTTTAGCATTACGACGAGCGGCGCGGAGAACGTCTTGTACAGCTTCAATGGCCGCGGCCATCCCAGTGGCCGTAACCCCAACAGTGTGATCGGCGCCGACGGCACGCTTTACGGCACAGCCAAGGATGGTGGCTCGAGCTTGCAGCGCGGTACCGTCTTTAGCCTCGCGCCGAGCGGCGCGGAGAAACTTTTGTACGCCTTCAACGGCTCCCCAGATGGCGATCTCCCTCATGGCGTGATCGACGTGCGCGGCAAACTTTACGGCACCACCAGCAGCGGCGGCAGGTACAAGTGCGGAACGGTCTTCAGCGTTAGTATGGCGGGTACGGAGCACGTTCTGCACAGCTTTCTGCGCCGTAAGGTCCTCCGCGACGGCTGCCATCCGAGAGGAACCTTGATCGACGTGAAGGACACGCTCTACGGGACCACATTTCAGGGTGGTACGTACAAAAAAGGCACCGTTTTTGCTATCACGACGGGCGGGGCGGAAAGAGTATTACACACCTTCGGCGTTGGGTCGGATGATGGCGTCTATCCGCAGGCCGGTCTCCTCGACGCCGGTGGCACGCTATACGGCACCACGAGGTACACGGTCTTCAGCATCTCGCCCAGCGGCAGCCTGACAGTGCTGCACATCTTCGGCCACGGATATGACGGCGCTGATCCTGCAGCGCCGCTGATTGATGTAAAAGGCACGTTCTACGGTACGACGATACATGGCGGCAAGTATTGCCGCGAGACCGCCAATTCCGTCGGTTGCGGTACGGTTTTTAGCCTCAAGCCGAACGGCACCGAAACCGTGCTTCACAGCTTCGGTAAAACGGGCGATGGTATTGCCCCTGTCGCCGGCCTAATCGACGTCGGAGGCTGGCTCTACGGCACGACTCTAGGCGGCGGGTCCAACAACCTCGGCACGGTATTCGCGATAACTCCGTAGGCTGAGCACGATCCGAAGCACAGATGCCCTCTGCAATCGTGCAAACGACCCATAGCTCGCCGATCAGATCGC
>DATHOO010000249.1:0-14252 GCA_035484815.1 Candidatus Acidiferrales bacterium | reverse complement strand
GAACGGCGTGAAGTACATTTGGGTGTCGCGGGGTTACGTCCACCACGCCGGCGCGTGGTGCGCGGGGCACTGGCGGCACCTAGAGGGCAGCGGGTGGTACTGGGTTCCCGGGCGCTGGTGTTAAATAGCCTGAGCTAGCGCGCTCCAAGAATCGAACGCGCTCTTCAAGTTCGCGGACGCGCAGGGCCTCGAGCGCGTGGCCGACGGCCGCCGCCATGTTTCGCAGCGACTCGATCTCGTCGGGCGCGTAGGCCTCGGCATACTCTTTATTGCCGCAGACGAGCGCACCGTTCAGCTCGCCGCGTACGATCATCGGAAACGCGAGCACACCGGGCAACGCAGAGCCCAACGCGTGAAGGTCGGCAACGACGCGACGAGCCCGCATCGCGACGAGTGCGGGATCATTCTCGTCGACCGATTGGCTCTGCGTGAACGAGGAATTGTGCGGCTCGTAGAGTCCTGATGGACCCCGCAGCCAAACCCCCGCCGCGGTTGCATGCCCGTGGCGCATCGCCGTCGCCACGCAGCGCTCGAGCAACACGCCCGCGTCGGTCACATATTGTGCGTCGAGCGTAAAATCCGCGATCGCGGCTTCGTCGAGGTGGCGCTGCCGGAAGAGTACCCTATCGACGGCTTGCTCGACACGCGCGTTGATGAAGCGAATCGAAAACCCCAAGACGAGCGCGATGGCGAGCTGCACCGCCATGCTGGCGGCGCGGCTGTGCTGTTCCACAAATCTTGACGTCAGCGTGTCAACGATGACGATGATCCCGACGATGATGATCGAAACCGCGCTGTAGACGACGGCCCGATTGATTACGAAGCCGACATCGATGACTCGGTGGCGCAGGATGACGTAGGCTAAACCGAACGGAATCGCTCCGATGAGGAGTAGCGTCGCATCGTCGACGATCTCCGAACCCCCAGTAGTATTCTGCACGGCAATATCGATCGCAACGGCGACTAGGCCGGTGCCGAGCATGAGAAAGACCCACCGCCGTCGCTGCCGTTCCCACGCCGCGCCCTGCACGTAGGCGACGATCAGAATCGCCATCACGAGCAAGGCGCTCGCGACAAAGAGCCAAATTACTGCGGTGCGTGCCAACGCGACGGTGTGCTCCGTCGTGGCGAACGAAGTAGCAGCGATCGTGACGCCGGCAGCGACGAGGGTCAAGATCTGCGTGATGCGCGCGAGCGCGCGCGGAACCGGCTGGGCGGCGCCGTCGGGAAACTCCGCAGCGAAGGTTGCGGCGGCCGCAGTCCCGACGAGCAATAACAGAGTGCTCGCGGTTTGCAGCACGAGAACGGAAAGGAGCGGCGTCGGCATCACGGTGTTCGGCAGCCCAATCAGCAGACCGTAGCAGAGCAAGAAGAGCACGAGCGCGCGTGCGGTCGAATCCTCCCAACGGCGCCATGCTAAGAGCGCGGCTACTGCAAGGAAAGCCAGACGAATGACGAGCGGGACCAGCAGGATCGTAGCGTATGCCGGCCGCGGCGTAAGCAGCGAGACCGTGCGCGAACCGTTGACCACGACCGAGATGCGGGAACCCGGCGCTGAGTAGGAGGCCTCGGCCCGCTCAAGCGGAGTCTTGCCAAACGAGATCGTGTCGCCGATTCGAATGCCGGCCATCGCGCCGGGCGAGTTCGGCGCGACCGAAATCACGCGTTGGCTCTGCGCGGCACCCATTGTCTGGTTTGCCGTCCGCAGGCCGTATTCAGGCGGCACCGGCAGCAGCGTATCGTAACAAACGAAGACGGCAGCGGCTGCGATGACAAGCAGCGCGACGACGCGCCACGCAGCGGCCTTCATCCGCGGGGCTTCATCCCAGCGGCAGGCGTTTCCCGCACTTCGCAGACGTATTCTTTCATCTCGATGTGAGCTAAGTTCTTGCCCGGCGCCGTTGGAGCGCCCTTAAGTATCTTGTCGACGCTCGGGACGCGTAAGGTGGAAGAATCGAGTTCGCGAATAAACATGTTACCGGCGCTGTAACGGCAAGAAGAAGGCGTCGTAGCTTCATGTCTTTAGTTGAGGAGATTTGATGCAACTTCCTGGGGATGACTATGCGGCAGGCATATTGCGCAATGTTTGCGCCGCCGCATCCGGCGACGATTAAAACCCCAAAGACTAGTAGCGTGCGAAAACGCTCCATTTTCCTAAGTCAAAAACGAGCACGAGGACGATGGAACAAAGATTGAGACAGGTCTAGCGTTCGCCGCCTCATCCCTAACCGGGTAGTGGACGAGCCGAAGAGAGTGCTCGAAGTGGTCAACGCGTGGCAGCGATGACGCGGGCGCGATGGCCGATTGGTCGCCGCCGTCGAGTTGCGTTGGCTTCGATCGAGACGCCAGGGTCCATGCCGCTCACCAAGAGCAGGACGTGCTCGATTCGTTTCAGCGCAAAGGGTGGCCGCGCTGAACCTGCATCCCGCATCCTGAGGACACTTCCACCTTAGCTACGCTTCTACTTCGGCACACAGCAGCGTGGTTCAAGGCCGCGGCGGTCTGGGCTGCTAGGGTCTAGGCCGATTCGGGTCAGGCCTTTCAAAACGAGGCGCATTGCCGCGTGGCTCTCGGCTGCGAGGGTGAGGCGCGATCGAAAGCTAAGGCCATTTTTCTCTGATGGGAGCGTACGGGTCAGGTGGCTCGCTCGGTCTTCAAAATCGCTGAGGTCGTCGCAAGACGATCTGGTAGGTTCGATCCCTGCGCGCTCCCGCCACTCGTTCGATTCCACCCTATTTTACGCGGGTTTGTGGGTGTGGAAGCAAAACCTCTCCAAAACTCCCGCGTAGCGCTCAATCGAGGGTTATCTTCGTCTGCTGACGGCGACGGACCAGGGCCAGTTTTGTGTGCCTTGAAATTTGTAGTTGCCGCCGGCGGGGTATTTGAAGAAGCCAAAGTTCGCACCGTCGTTGGTTGCGACGACAGCTTTTCCTTGCTTTCCTAGCTTACCGTTACCGCCGACGATGAAGTAGTGCAGCATCGCATAGCCGTTGAGCGTCGTCGTGTTCACCAGCGTCGCGCCCGAGCCGCTGATCGTGAACTGGTAGATGAATCCATTCGAACCGGAACTGAAGCTGCCCATCGTCACATACTTGCCGTCGAAGCCGACTTGGGCGCGCGGCGTTCCGGTGCCGGTGGGAAGCGAGATCTGCTTGAAACTGCTGCTCCCGCCGCCCGCCGGAAGCTCGAGGAATGAGAAGGCAGCCGATTCGGTCAAGCCGGAGATGAAGAGGTTGCCCTGGTTGTCGTATGCGCACCACCACGCGAACCCGAGAGTCGGGTAATCGGTAAGAACTTGTCCCGTGCCTGTTGCGTGCTTGTAGATCACAATGTTTCCGTAGCCACCGCTGTTGGCCATGTCGTTGGCGACGGCGAGATTACCCGTCGTCGGGTCGATCGAGCATCCGACAGGCTGGCCGTTGTCGTTGAGCTGTTGCACGGGGTTCGTGCCACCGTGCTTATACTCGAGCACCGCTTGCCCGTTGTACTCGGTGACGAACACGTTGCCTTTCTTATCGACGCATAGGCCGGTCGGAGAAGAAACGTTGCTGAGCGTCCCCACCAGGGCCCCGGACGGGTAATCGTAAACGTAGACGTTGTAGTTGCCTTCATCGGTGACGTAGAGGAGATCGCTTCGTTTGGCGGCCGGCAACATCCACGAATGGCGCGGCCCTGCAAGCTGTTGCGCGGCAAGCGGCGGGGTGGCCTGGGAGCCAGGCGCGCCGCATGCGGTCAGGAGCGTGGCGGCCGCAACAAGGGAAGAACGACAACGATATCGAGTATCCATGAGCAAACGATCCTTCCTGCGTATTACGGCGCAAGCTCTTTGAACGTGTGGCTCGAACCAGGGCTTAGACGCCTCCGAGTGAAGCGTATTCTAACGCATTTTGCGACAGCCGCAAAGCGGAAATCCTGCGATAAAGCCATTTGCACACGATAATTTCGCGCATTTGCGCCGCTTTTCCCACGATTCCGGCTGTACCGGCAGAGCACCCAATAGTATGCTCGTATGGCTAGGGGAACCCGCGATGAACTCATTCCGTTTGCCTCGCACTCCGCTGGTGACGGCTGTTGTCCTCACCGCGTGCGGTGGCTGTCGCGGCGGAGACATGTGAGCGATACCGCTCGCGCCGTGAATTGACGGCGGATTCGGTCGCGCTGGCCGGGGCCTGACGGACTCGCGATCGCCCGGCACCAAACGCCTTACGTAACGGATGCGGATACGTCTACTAAAGTTTCCCCAAACATTACAAGCGATAGGAGGAAGAATTTAATGAGTATCCAGCGTCCTGGTGGAACAATATCGGGACTCTTCGCGATCGGTGTGCTGTTGAGCGCTTGTAACGGCGGCTCAGTCGCACTGGCTCACGGATCGATGACCACGAACTGGCAAAGCGTTTCCCCCTCCGCTAAGTTCGAAGAGCTAGCCGTTGGCGGCTACGTTAGCGTGCCGTACGTCACCTTATACAATAACAAATACCAGGTAATCCAAACCCTCCTGTATGGCTTGATACAACCATTCAGCGTCTGGTTCGATAATAAGGAAAACGTCTACGTCGCCAACATCAACAGAGGCGGCTGCAACGGAGTGTATGAGTTCCCTCCAGAAGGCAGCGCGCCGATTTTCGAGTATACTGGCGAAAGCTGTGCCCCTTTCGACGTAAAAACCGATAAGAATCAAAACGTCTACGTCGCCAACAACTGGGGAAACGCCGTGATAGAGTATGCTCAACAAAACAACACCCCGATCGAGTACTGCAACCCGTTGCCAAGTCCGTCGGCGGTGGCCATCGATTCATCGAACGGGAACGTCTTTGTGGCCTACTACAATACGGCGCCAATTGCCGAGTTCGCCGGCGGCCTCTCCGGCTGCAGCTATACCAATCTTAGCCCTTTCGGTAGTTTGGGGTGGATTTCGTCGATCACCGGGATGCTCGTGGACCAGAAGGGCAACTTAGTAGCGGTCGATGGGAGCCATGCTACGGTGGACATCATTCCCCCGCCCTACACCAAAATAAAGGCCTACATCGGTCGCGGTGTATTCAAGACCCCAAATCAGATAGCTTTGAACGAGCGCCAGGATTTGCTATTTGTCGCTGACAACGGACTTGGCAAGGTTTTCTTAGTGAAGTATCCTTCGGGCAAAATCATGCATAAAAGTATTTCCAGCCCTGGTGTCACGAGCGTGGCTGCCTATCCGTCTCAGCAAGAATAGCGCTGCGGCGCGCTCTCAGGAACACTTTCCGTGACAATGGGGTCGTCGTCGGGGCGAATCGTTACGACGCAGGCGAAACAACCCGTAGCGCCGAGTCACGACCGACGGCCTAAGAGCTTAGCAATCACCGAAAGTTTAGATAATTCAGTTCAAAAGTGTTAATGACCACCATCGAGTAATACAGACAATCAGATCTGGCGCAAACGCGCTGAAACTTTGATGTGCCGTAGCGTTTGAGCCTTCAACAGGAGCGAAGCCATGCGCTTTATTTCTACGACCTTGTATGCAGTAGCCGCAATCACGCTAACCACCAGCTGTTCGGCCGATAGATCGTTACCTGATGCCTCCGCGCCTGCGATAGCATCTGGGGCGGCATCTAGCGGCCGGCCCCTTCTTAGCGCAGAGAAGCGACGCGGATTGTATGTTAGTACGAATTCCAGCTCTACGATGTGGGGATATCCCAACCAAAACGCGCAGAACAAGCCCCCGATTTGCACCGTCCCATGGAACGTTGCGGTACCATATGACATCGCCGTAGACGGAAAAGGTAATCTGATTGAGCCTGATGACAATAGCAAAACCATTAACATCGGTGCGGGCCCTGGTATGTGCGGCCCAAAGATAGCAACAATTTCGGATCCGTACGGCTACCCCATTGACGCCGCTAGCAATGACGCAACGACGGGTGTCATCGCGGTGGCTACCATAGGAGTTGGCACCCTTTTTACTCCAAGCGGTATTGCCGTCTGTTCGATTGCGAAAGGCTGCTACGCGTGGTTGAGCAGGCAGTATTTGTTTAGCGTCACCGGAGTTGCGATGGACAGGCGCGGTGATTGCTGGCTCTCTGTGAACTACGACTATGCGACGAAATTGCTGTATTTTAAGAACTGCGCCGGTTCCGGCGAGTTTGCGACAAATTACGCTAACTTTAGCCCGGATGGACTCGACATCGATAACAGCGGTAACATTGTTGCGGTGGATGACAGAGGCGACTATGGCTTACTCTGGGTTTACAGTGGTTGCAAACCGACCTGCACCATCGTAAGTGAATCTGCACTGCGAAGTTGGGGTCATTACGGGAAACTCAATCGAGACGGCAAGAAATTCGCATTTGCAGATGAAGGCGGTGGAGTGGTTGATATCTACGGCTATGCGCCAACGGGCGTAAAATACGAATACAGCTTTGACAACGGTCTACCCTCTGCTCCGGAGGGCATTGCGTACAACCCGCGTTCTAAAGAATGAGCTGCCTTGATGCGAGTCCCAACTCGCTCCCAAACTTCGGCTGGCTTTGCTTGATGGGAGAGTGCAGTTGGGACGCCCATTGCTGAGCGCGCCGCTCAGATCCCGGCGGGCGCGATTCGAGCACCGGGCTCCCACCTGCTCTACTTCTGCTGACATTTTGCGCTCCTTTCAGATCGCGCTTTTCTGGTGTGGATCGGTAACTGGCATCCAGGCGCGCGTGATTTGTTTGTTCGAAATCATAGAGGTCTTCGCGGTTGAGACCAGTGGGTCGCCTTCGGAGGCGAAGGTTCTTGCCCAATGATGCGCCCGTGCGACGGTCGAAGCAATCGACATCTCTACGAAATACCTGCACAATTGGCTTTGACGGATGTTTTAGCGGTGCGTTGGGGCAGAACGTGCGGCGACGGTGCACACGCCGGCCGGCAGACCAGGCGGTGCATTGTGGCTGGCTGCGCATACCGCTTGAATCTGCGCTCTGTCGCGTTGTAGCTTTACCGTGGCAGGACCAGCTTTGATCGCACCCGGTGGCTCGATCCTCGGAACATTGGTCCACGTCGCGATCGTTTGTACGGGACCGCCCTTCGGCAGACGATGCACCCCCGGCTGCGCGACCACGATAGCACGCGCCAACTGCACCGACCGGGCTCGCCCTGGTAGCGCGGCTTCGGCTGCGCCGATCTTTTGCTCGGTTTCATCTGCGCTCTCGGCCGGCGGCGTGGGACGCGCTAAAGGTTCGTTGGCCACTGGACCAGTGACGATCGGCGAACCCGGTATAATCCGCGGCGTCCAAACCAGCTTTAGCGAGCCATCAATAAATGGCGCGTTCGACGCGGGTCCCAGGTGGAATGTCACGTAAACGCCCGCTTCCGGCGACGGCGCGGGAATCACGGCGACCACCGGACCCGACGTACCGTCGGTCCCCTCGAACTGCGTATTGTCCCAATTGACGGCGACCGATTTCATACCCGAAAGCCAGGGCAGCCTGAACGTGTAATCCTCGAAGCCGGCATCCCACAGGGCACTCGAGCAGAAACCCTCGTCGCCGCGATTGCGCACGAAGATGAGCCAGTCTTCGTGCGTCGCATCGTTTCCGAAATTGTCTCGCTTAGTGGCCATTGCATAGAGCGGGTGAATTTCCGATTTCAGGTCATGCTCGCCGTCCAGTCCGAACATGCCCGTAATAATCGTATGACCATCGAAGTACTGCCGCGCGAGATCGTCGTTATTGGTGTTCACCCAACCGTGAAATGTCGTCCACTCGTCGGAGGTAAAGCGTTTGGTTGTCTCATCGGAATCAAATTCCACATGTAGGCTAGTGTGGCCGACCACCCCGAGTGGATTCCCGGGTTCGTCGCTTGTAAACGTGAATGAGTTGTCGTCGTCGGTTTCCTCTCCGCCCCAGCCGGCATGACCTTCGAGGGTAACGGGAAACCAGTTGACGTGTCCAGGAAAACTGTTGCTCTCAAAAATGCTGCCTGTGTTGCAGATTTGCGAGTTCGTGTCATTTGCTTGGTCGACGTTGCTCGGATCCGTCTGATCGGTGCAGTCCGGGAAATTTGGCGACGGCACGAGTTGGGGGATTCCAAATTGAGTCTCATTTGCGCTGAAATTGTGACAGATCGACGTATCCGGCACCTTACCCTGATTCCCGGAGTGTTGCTGCCACGACCAATGAGGATTATACGGTATCAGGTTCGGATCAACGGCGTTCGACAACACATCGAAATCAAAGCGGCTTCCGAATGGCGGTGCGGTAACGCCGCGGTAGATGTAAACACTCATTTGCGCCGGGCCGCCGTGGCCGAGGTCGTTCTTACACTGGTCCTCGTTACCGTCGTCGTGCGAATAGTAGCCGTTGTCGGAGTAGTTGTCGTCTTCGTAGCCCAGAGAAAGCACGAGTTGCGATGCGGCGAAGCCGGTGCCAGTCACTTTTTGCGGATGTCCTATCAGGGTCTCGACTCTCACGAGGCCGCTGCCGGCGGGCACGGCCGAGGGGATGCGGATGAGACCGTGATAAAGGTGGTCGACGCCGACGCCGGTGGGATTAACGTAGCGCTTCCAGGTATCGCCTGACCCCCCGGTTTGCACGCAGCCGTCGACCAGTATATCAATGACGTCGCCGGGTGCAAATTGTACGGCCGGGTAAACGGTTTCATGTTGTGTGACGTTTGGCTGGTCGATGACGCATACGAATGCGCCCGTTGCGGCGCGATTGGTGCATTTTGGATCGAGCGCCTGCGCACGCTCAGGGCTACACACGAATATTAGCGCAACCATCAGCAGTTGCGACAGCACGATGAGGAGATTGAGTGCGCGCGGATGATCCGTTCGATTCGACGTGACGAGGTCTCCTTAGTCGGACTGAGTGGGTGGGGTTGGGGAAGGTCCTTGCACGATGATGCGCCCGGTCGACCCGTTGCAACAAGCGACATCTCTACAAAATACCTATACAAGTCGGCCGTACAGAGCGTAAGGACCCCGTTGGATGCTGCGCGAAGCTGCTCGGGATGGTGGGTGACGAAGAGCGGACGTCTGCCTCTTCGACCTTCGGAGCACTTCTGCGATGCTATCGGCTTGCAGTGGGACTCTCCCAGGAGGCCCTCGCAGCGCGCGCTCAGATGAGCGCGCAAGGAATCGGCGCGCTCGAGCGGGGGGACCGTCGGGCGCCGCAGCGCGGAACGCTTGCGCTTCTGGCTGAGGCGCTTGGCCTCGATATGGAGCAGCGCCGAGGATTTGAAGCAGCAGCGGCGCGCCCTAAGGTGTTGCGCCCAGGTGACGGCAGGGTGTCGAGGACTCTCGCTCCGGCTGTTGATGAGTCGGCCACCCCGAACAACTTGCCGCGCCAGCTGACGTCGCTTATCGGGCGTGAGACGGTCGTGGCCGAAGTTGCTGCGTTGATCAGGAAGTCGCCGCTCGTGACGCTGGTCGGATCGGGCGGTGTCGGCAAGACGCGGATCTCGCTGCAGGTGGCCACGAATTTGCTCGATACGTTCGACGATGGCGTCTGGTTCATCGAACTGGCCCCGCTGTCGAGCGGCGAGTATCTTCCGTCGACCGTTGCGCAGATTATGAGTATTCAGCTCCACAGCGCGGGCGACCCGCTCGAGTTGCTGATCGACGAACTTCGTTCCAAAGACGCGTTGCTGATCTTTGACAACTGCGAGCACCTCGTCGACGCGGCAGGACGTATGGTCGCGGCGATCCTGCGCGGCTCTCCGCGCATTCGCGTGTTGGCTTCGAGTCGTCAGAGCCTTGGGGTTTCCGGCGAAACCACATTTCGGATTCCCTCGCTGCCGACTCCGGATGCCGTCACGAACCTCACGGGCGCCGATGCGCGGCAGTACCCGGCGATCGCGCTGTTCGCCGAGCGTGCCGCTGCCGTCGACGATCGCTTTGCGCTGACCGACGAAAATGCTCCGGCGGTCGGGGAAGTTTGCAGCCGCCTCGACGGCATTCCGTTAGCCATCGAACTGGCCGCGGCACGGACAACGATGCTCAGTCCGCGGCAACTGCGCGATCGGCTGGACGAACGGTTTCGTTTGCTCACGGGCGGCGGCCATGACCTCTTGCCGCGCCAGCAGACCCTTCGCGCTGCGCTCGACTGGAGCTACGATTTGCTCGACGAAGGTGAGCGCGTTCTTACTCGACGCCTCGGCGTGTTCGTGAACGGGTTCACACTCGAAGGCGCGGTTGCGGTCGGCAGCGGGGAGGACATGGACGACGCCGATGTTTTCGACAGGCTCGCCTCATTGGTGGACAAGTCGTTGGTATTGGCAGATGACGACGGTGCCATGCGGCGCTACCGGATGCTCGAATCGACCAGAGCGTATTTGCGCGAAAAGCTCGAGGCCGCTGGTGAGCTTCCATGCTTATTGCGGCAGCATCTGCGCTACGCGCGCAACCTTTTCGCCGCCGCGCGCACGCGGGCCGAACGCAGCGGAAGGTCGACGGAGCTCAACGCGCTACTGGTCGCGGAGCTGGAGGATGTGCGCATGGCCCTCGCGTACGCCGCCGGCAGCACCGAGGCGTTGACGGGCGCTGAGCTACTCGTCGCGATCGGTGACCGGTTGGATCGGATAGGTCTGAACAGTGAGGGCTCGGCCCTCCTCGAGTGCTTCATCCGGCTATTGCCGGCCAAAGAGCGGGTGCTAAGATCTCGGCTCTGGACGGCAATTGCTCGTACAGCTCGCACGGATCGCGTTCGAGCGCTCGAGGCGAGCTTTGCTGCGGTTAGCCTTGCCCGTAACACGAGCGATGACGCCGCGCTCGCTGACGCGCTCATCGTGTACGCAACTTCGCTCGTACATGCGCGCAGATTCGAGGATACTGCGTCGGCACTCACTGAGGCGGAGGCGCTTGCATCGACCGACAACGTCTGGCTGCACCTCAGAATCGTTTTCACGAGAGCTCACCTGAACCTCGAAACGGGTAACCTCGATGCTGCCGCCGACGCCTATGAATGGCTCCGGAAGGTTAATCAACAGCTTGGCAACGCAACTCAAGCGAACGGGATCGCGATTACTCTCGCCGAGCTTCAGCATCAGCGCGGTCAAACGACGACCGCCGTAGCGCTCGCACAGGAGGTGCTAGGCGCGTTGCGTGCGGATCGCGATCGTCAATCGCTGGCGGGTGCGCTTGCGAATCTGTGCGGCTACCTCGTCGCGCTCGATCGATTGTCAGAGGCGCGAGCGGTTGCGCTGGAAGCGTTCCGGATCAGTTCCGACCACGATCGCAGCGGCATCTTTGTAACCGACGCAGTCGAGCATGCCGCGCTCACCATCGCGCTTAGCAACGATCTTGAGTCCAGCGCCAAGCTAGCGGGGTACGCGGGAGCCGCGTTCCAACGTCTCGGTTACCAACGCGAATACACGGAACGTAAAACACGAAGGCGTCTCGAATCCCTCCTTTCCAAAAAGCTGGGTCCCATCGAACATGACTCGCTGCTTGCAACGGGCGCGACGCTCTCGCCGGAAGATGCAATGGGCCTCGCAATCGAGAGTCTTTCCACGTAGCACAACGTATCGCGACAGTCCGCTGAAGCTGCGCTTACGGGTCTCTTAGCAAAATATCGTCACATTCGAGCGAGGGGTCGAAAGACGACAGGGACGCAAAGCACTTGAGAAAATGGGAGTAGGGCCGATTGGTGATGTACGCCGGCGATATTAAGCCGTTCAGCTGCAAAGCAGACTATGAGCGCATGATTGACTATTTTCTCCAAGCCGATCAGAAGTTTCTCATCAGTATGGGAGTTGATCCGGGAAGACTGCCTATCCGGAAGGATTGGCTTGATCGATTATTGCCAGACCTGGAGCGTTCGGATTGCGAAAAGCAGACCTATTTCTTGAGTTGGCTTTATAACGGGGTCGCAATAGGACACTCAAACGTTAATAAGATCAAGTACGGTGAAGAAGCCTATATACACCTCCACATTTGGGCGCCAGAGCATCGAAAAGCTGGCATAGGTACTGAATTCCTCCGAAAATCGGCAAACGCGTTTATACGAAAGTTCGCATTGAAGAGTCTGTGCTGCGAGCCGTACGCTGAAAATCCAGCCGCTAACCGAGTTCTATCGAAAGTCGGCTTTCGGTTCATTAGGCGTTACCGAACTGTTCCAGGGCTCATTAACTTCGATCAGGAGGTTAATCAATACGTGATTCAGCACGAGATTTGATAGTACACAAGGGACTGGACGTTGCGGCCCCTTGTGTACTATTCCGTGGGGCGTCTTCATCCAGAGCACTATGGGACTTTAGTCCCATAGTGGTTAAGTCAATCGCACCATTGGCGCTATAGGCCGTCTCGCGAGCGATAACGGGCCGCTCGACCGATCGTTTCGCTCTATGCTAAGGTGGGGAGAAGGCTCGAATGATCTACGCAGTCGCTTTAGCCGCGACGATCGCGGCGACTCCAACCGGCGTCTCGCACGGGCGATACTACGGCCCTCCGAATCTCGCGCTCACGGCTCAAATGCTCAACGCGGGAGGCGGCGTTCCTAAATTCTCGTCGCACACCTTGTTTCTGTATCTCGCAGGACCGCATGCAGACGACGAGGCGCGGTCACTCGTTAAGCGCTTTGGTGCGTCCAATGTCGGGCAGTTTTTTACAACCTTTGACGAGTTCGTGCAGCTTGCGGCCGTACAAATCCAGGAACAGCACATCGCGCTCCCGACGCCCGCCCCCATCTCCGGGCAGATTCTTGCGCAGCAACTGTACCAAGCCGGCATCATGCCGGACGGCCGCTTTGACGTTGGATATATGCTTGAGCACCTGCTATCGCGGCCCATCCATGTAACACTCATGAACGAGGTGAATGCAGATCCGGCTTTTGGAAGCGCGAAAAACGCGACCTTCCACATAATACTTACGGCGGCGATGCAGGACTTATACAAGGCCTATGGTGGGTAGCGTGCGGTTTGGCATTGCCGTAGCCCTCGCGTTTGCGTGCTGCTCCTGCGGCGGACAAAGCGACTCCCAGGACGCCGCATCCCCGACCGCCTCGTCCGTAGCGAATAAACCCCAAAAAGTGGCGGTGCTTTCAGCTCTCCATCGTGGGAGGTGGCCGAGTTCGATTCTATTCACTGGCCACTGGGAGCTGGTACGGAACCGCGCAGACGGCCGCTTCGATGGGTCAAGCTCGCGGTCTTTTCACGTTGGGGACACGATGACACTCATCTTCAGCGGACGGCGCTTCTGCATTTACGGGATTCGTGGCAGGAACGGCGGCAAGGGCGAGATGCTCATCTCGGGACGCTCTCCGCAAACGGTCGACTTTCGCGCTGCGATCAAACAAGTACACCGTTTGGTATTCGACAGCGGTGACTTGCCGGGCACTGTCCAAGCCGCGACCCTTTCCGTGTTGCAACCGGATGGACGTCCCCATGGATACGTCAACGTGGAAGAAGTCGAGATACACTAGCCCCGACGCTAGATCTGCAGTTACGTTAATCGCGGAACTGACCGCTCCCGAGCTCTTTTTTGCGCTCATCTCTGCGCTAAGGCCGGCGTCCCGCTTGAAGTTGTCTCGAACAGGGTCGGGCACGCTTCCATCCTTGCTACGGTGGCACCTTACCTGCACGTCTACAGCGACCGGAACGCCGAGGCGGCTAGCGCCTTTGATAGGCTGGTCGGTTAGGAATGAAAGAGGCTCCGGCGTTACACGAATGTTACACGGAGCCTCAGAGTATCGTTGAAACCTCTATGCTAAAAGGAAGAAGCAAATGGCCCCAGCGGGATTCGAAGTTTCTGACGGCGGTCCTGGCCGATCCTGCCCATTACTGCAACGTCCGATACTATAAGGGTTTCCCGCTGGCCCGCTCCTCACCAATACTGCCTAAAACGGCCCGATTCTGACCTCTCTGTTGCACGGCTGTTGCACGCTGTGGGTCTGGGACCACCGATGGCCTCTCGGCCTGCTGGCAGCGGACGCAAATACAAGAAGTGCCACGGTGCCGCAGCTCGCGGGGCATAGAGGAACGCACCCGAAACGCCCTCCCCCCTCCCTTAGGCGGCGCGGATAGGGTGTGGCGGAAAAGGCCGTAGAATAAGGGTTTTTCGCATCACGTCTTCGCTCGACGCCCTGCGTGCGAATTTTGCAGCCTCGCTTGCAAAACGCGCAAGTCGTCGAAAATCCTATATCGTATAAGGCTGTTTCGCTCAACCATCGGATGCGTAGGCATGAGCGATGCATCCGCGACGCATCGGGCCAACGTGGCGCTCGGATCCAAGCCGCTGAAGATCTGGTGAATACAAAGCCGCGAAAGGCGATCTTGCAGGCTCGCCGAGCACCCGCATT
>DATHOO010000248.1:0-2727 GCA_035484815.1 Candidatus Acidiferrales bacterium | reverse complement strand
GCAAGATCACGCAATACACGCGCTACCTCACCATCGTCCTCAGCATCATTCAGTCCACCACGATCGCTACTGCGCTGCAAAGCACGAGCTACAGCGGGCAATCGTTGGTCTTCAATCCCGGCATCGGCTTCATCCTGATGACCATTCTCACGCTGACCACCGGCTCCGCCTTCATCATGTGGCTCGGCGAACAAATCTCCGAACGCGGCATTGGCAACGGCATGTCGCTGATCATTTTCGTCGGCATCGTCGTCGGTCTGCCGCGCGCGATTCTCGACCTTTACGAAAAAGCGCAAACGCAGGCATGGGGCGCGTTCACTCCCCTCGTACTTCTCGCGTTGGTCGCTGGCATGATCGCTGTCGTTGCCTTCATCGTCTACGTCGAAGGCGGCCAGCGCCGCATCCCTGTGCAATATGCGAAGCGCGTCGTCGGACGCCGCGTCATGGGCGGCCAGTCTTCCTATCTCCCATTGCGCGTCAATTCCGGCGGCGTCATCCCGCCGATTTTCGCCAGCTCGTTGCTCGCGTTTCCCGCCACCGCCGCACTCGTGTTCGGCACGAAGTATGCCTTCGTGAAAAGTTTCAGCCAGGTCGTCGCGTTCGGCGAACCGCTCTACAACTTGATCTATGTCGTCCTCATCGTCCTGTTCGCGTTCTTCTACGTCGGCATCGTCTTTAATCCGACGGAACTCGCCGACAACATGCGCAAAAACGGCGGCTTCATCCCCGGCATTCGCCCAGGCCGTACGACGAGCGATCACGTTAGCAAAATCTTGAAGCGCCTCACCTTCATTGGCGCGATCTACCTTGCGATCGTCTGTTTGCTGCCGGAATGGCTAATCACCGGCGTTCATCTCGATCACATCGGTTGGGGCATCGGCGCCTGGTTCGACCGTCACTTCCCGGTCTGGTTCCTCAAAGGTCTTGGCGTTCAGTTTTATTTCGGCGGCACTTCGCTGTTGATTGTCGTCGGCGTGGCGATGGATACCGTGCAGCAGCTCGAGGCACAGCTCGTCATGCGCAACTATGAAGGATTCGCACGGAAGGGCCGGCTTCGCGGTCGTCGCTAATGGCAAGCAGCGGCAACGCGGCGGAGCAGCGCTCCGTGGGACTGTTGGATCGTGCGGTGATTTTTCTCGGGCCTCCGGGCGCGGGAAAAGGCACGCAGGCGAAAGAGCTGGCGCGTAAGTACGGCGTCCCGCATCTCTCCACGGGCGACATGCTTCGCGACAACATCGCGAAAGGCACGCCGCTCGGGCAGTTGGCGAAGCCCATCATGGACCGGGGGCAGTTGGTTTCAGACTCCCTGGTGCTCAAGATGGTCGCGGATCGCATCGAGAAACCGGATTGCTGGCACGGATTCGTTTTCGATGGCTTTCCGCGAACGGTGGCGCAAGCGCAGTATCTCGGCGTCTTGCTCGCGCAGCACGGTTACAAGCCGTTGCTCGTGATTCACCTGGCGATCGACCCGGCTCTCGTGCTTCGGCGCATTACCGGCCGGCGCACCTGCAAGGTAGGCGGCGAGATTTATAATGTTTACGACCGCCCGCCCAAGGTCGAAGGCCGTTGCGACAACGATGGCGGTGAGCTGGAACAGCGCGCCGATGATCGTGAAGAAATTGTCGCCCCGCGCCTGCAAGCGTACGACAAGCAAACTGAGCCGCTGGTTGCGTATTACAAACGCCTCGGCCGGTTGCACACGGTGGACGCGTCAAAAAGCGTGCCCGACGTGATGCGCACCATCGGCGACATCGTAATCGCCGCGATCTAGCGGCAAGGTTTTGTATGGGCACGGCACGCCGTGCCCGTCTTAAAGAAGTTCCCGGACAAGGCCGGGCTTAGTGAACGGAAATGGCGATTCATCTGCGCAGTGCGGAAGAGCTCGAAAAAATGCACCGCGCAGGTCTCGTCGTTCACGAAGTTTTGCAGGCGCTTCGCGGAATTGTTCGGCCGGGCATCACGACGATGGACCTCGAGAAGTTTGCCGAGGAGCAAATCGGCGGCAAACCTGGGAGGTCGGCGTTCAAGGGGTATCGCGGTTATCCCTGCACGCTCTGTACTTCGGTGAACAGCGAGATCGTTCACGGGATTCCGTCGGCCAAGCGGAAACTTCGCGAGGGCGACATCGTCTCGATCGACTTCGGGATGGAAGTGAACGGCTACTTCGGAGATTCGGCGGTGACTGTGCCGGTTGGGCAGATCGCTCCTGAAACCGAGAAGTTGCTGAGAGTGACTCGAGAGTCGCTGGATCGCGCGATCGACAAAATGCGCCCGGGCAATCGCCTCGGTGATGTCGGAAACGCGGTGCAGTCTTGGGTCGAGCAGCACGGGTATTCTGTGGTTCGCGAATTTGTCGGGCACGGCATCGGCACCAGGATGCATGACGAGCCCAATCTTCCGAACTATGGCGAGCCCGGTCGCGGTGCGCGGTTGCAGGAAGGCATGGTCATCGCCATCGAACCGATGGTGAACGCCGGCAAACCGGATGTGCGCATGCGCGACGAATGGGTTGCTGAAACGGCCGACGGCCAGCCGTCCGCTCACTTCGAGCACACGGTCGCCGTCACCGCGAACGGACCCTGGATTTTGACGCGGCCCAAAGACGCAACCGGGCCGTCCTGGTCGTAGTGAAGCAGTAAGATTTGGAGCTTATGCCGAGACCGCAAGACGACGACAAAAAGAAAGGTGACTCGGGCAATCCCAAAGAGGATGCCATCGAGGTCATGG
>DATHOO010000247.1:0-21909 GCA_035484815.1 Candidatus Acidiferrales bacterium | reverse complement strand
TCGAGCGAGCTGTTGAGGAACGTTGCCGGAATGCCATTGGCTTCGAGCGCATCGACCTGATCTTTCATCAGTGCGATCAGTGGCGAGATGACCAACGTGAGCCCTGGCTCGAGCAGTGCCGGCAATTGATAGCAGAGCGATTTCCCGCCGCCGGTCGGCAGGAGTGCGAGCACGTCATTTCCAGCTAGCGCCGCCTCGACGATCTCGCGCTGCAGCGGCCGAAACGACGTATACCCGAAATGATGGTTCAGTGCTTCGTCGAGGGTCATGATCCGCTGTCTTACGCGGTTAGGCCGCTGGACTGCCGAACATGATCCGATGTCCGTCGATCGTTCGTATCCCAAATTCGGCCATTCCCCACGATTCGACACGCAACGGTTTCACAACATCGACGCCGTCCACTTCAAGGTATGCAAAGTACGAATGAGCGCCAAGTACGTCGGGCGAGAGCGTATCGCGGATATCTCCCGCCAAGATCACGCAGTCGTCGCGACGGAAGAATCGCCAGCCCGAGTCCGGCATCGGTAACACTTCAAAACCTAAGACATCACGATAGTAGTCTGCCGAGTGCTGTAGGTTTGGAACAGCAAGCACGTATCGGCAATGCCGGATCATTTGTGGCACCTCATACCCTCAAATGGTCTTCTCGTTGCCGGGTCGAGACACCCGTTGTTGAGATGCGATCCGATCCCGAGGCTTTCGAGTACGATGATGAGCAAATCGAACGACCCAGGAGTTCGTTTCGAGCGTCGTTAAACGGGACTCTGCGCGTTTGCCCAGCGTACGACTCGCCGTATCGCGCTAATGAAGATCGAGGCCGCACTCATGAGCGTGGCTGGCGCAAAGTTGATGCTAAGGAGTACAAGTTATGAACGTCCGACGCTCGGCGGGACTTGCAATGTGTTTAGGTCTTACTGCCGCCGCAGTTCAGGCGCCGGTGTCGAGGGCGCCGATTTTGCCATCGCGGCCCGTTGTATCGCTGACGCAGCACGCGCCAATGAGATTGGTTGGGCCGGCTCCCAATCAGTGGGGAAGAAGTGATCTGGGAATCTACGAGAGCGACAATTGGGCCGGCTACGCGGTCGTAGGCACCGCGTTCACGGAAGCCCGGGGATCGTGGACGATCCCCAGCGTGGACTGCACCGTGAACCCAAATGGTGCGGCCTCGTTTTGGGTAGGCATCGACGGCTGGGACAACGACACCGTCGAGCAAACCGGAACGGAATCGCAATGTGACGGCTACAAACTCGTTACTTACGCGTGGTATGAGTTTGCGCCGAAGGGCGGGGTAACAATCAAAAGCATGCGCGTCACGCCAGGCGAAGACATGGAAGGGGAGGTTCGTTACGCTGACTCGAGGTTCGTGGTGACGCTCACGGACTTGGCGACTGGAAAATACTTCAGAACGAGCGCCCTGGTACCGCGAGCGAAGCGGAGCTCTGCCGAGTGGATCGCCGAGTCGAACGGATACGCCGGGCTCCCCGACTTCAATGCAGTGCGCCTTGGCAAGGATTTCACTCGGGCGCTTGGTACGAATTCTGCGACCGACGCCATGACCTCGGGACCGATCGCGGCCTTCGGAAAGCGCGTGCAAGTAGCCATTTTGGGCTACAAAAACATGGACGAAGCGGTCCCCTCGTTTCTGTCGCTTGATGGGAGCAGCTTCACGGTCACTTATTGGAACCCCTGAGGCAAAAGTCGGCCCGTATAGTGTGAAAAAGCGTCTCGCTGCTCGTAGCTGACGCTACCTGAAGGCTAGCGCGGAGGCTTCTGCGACTGAGTTGCTGCGTGTGAATGCCCCCCTTGCCACCGTTGTAGCTTACGTGATTGTAGTCGTTGCGGTGGACGACGGTTTTGTCCACGTAGGTGCTGTGGATGACTGTCCGGTTGACGTTGGTCACGGCGGTGTTGTAGCGGAAAGCATACGCTCTCTATTCGCGATCGGCTAAAAAAACCGGTCACGGCTTCATACAGCATTCGTTCGGCGAAAACGCGCTGAGAGGTTATTCGTTGGCTTTTTTGCCACGAAAGCGTTGCTTTACGTGTCAGAGGTCGCACCGCTAAAGTTTTCAGATCACCTGCGTTATCTCCGATAAATAAAAACGGCAACCTTTTTCAGCATCCTATGTTTTACATAAAGCAGGAAAAGAAACTCAATTGAAAGTTGCATTTAGATGAAGGACCTAACCAAAACCACGCCGCGTAGCTCCAGCGAAATGATGCTCGGCGTCGTTCAGCTCGCGCGCGCGATCGACAAGGCAAAAGCATTAACGCACGGTACCATTGGCGAATACAAGTACGATTGCCCGATGGATCACAGCCTCTTCGAGTACCTCGACATGGACTCGAAGGCGTTCCTCGAACTCGTGAACAACGCGAAGAGCGATTACGAGATCGAAGCCTACGCGAAGAGGTTCGTTGCCAGGAAGGATCCGCGCAATATCGAGGCGTTCAACAAGAAATTCCTCTCCGCGGTTCCGACCGGAGAATCGTTGACGCATTTCGAAGAGCTGCGTAGCAAAATAGCTCCGAGCCGGACCGACGTGGTCTCGTGGTCGGATCTGCTGGATCTCGAAGAAGGCCGCACGGTTCCGCAACGCGAGTTGGCTCGCGCCTAGCAAACCTTAGAGCCTAGCAAGCTTCAGGGAGGAGCGCGGTGTACCGCGCTCCTTTTTAATTGATCGAATCGAGCTTTCGAAGGCTACGCTGTGCTGTGCTCCGCAAAGCGACGTGTCCCGCTGACGAACCTTTCCGAGATGCTTCACCGCATCCGTCGAGCGGCCGGAGGCGCGGTCTTGCGAGCGTGGCGGATCGGGCTCCAATGTGCCGGGGCTGACGCTACGTAAGATCACGACAGGGCGTTCTTTCTGGGCCGCCAAAGCGAGCCAATATGGCTTGGGAGGCACTCACCGGCATAGCGGCGGTCGCGAGCGCGCTAATCTTGCTCGTAGGTTCAGTAGCTGCCATCCTACAGCTGCGCGACTTGCGCTTGGCCAATCAGCTCGGGGTATACATTCAGTTGATCGAGCAAATGCAATCAGCGGACATCGTCGATGCGCGTAAATACATCGAAACTCGTGATTTCAACGATCCCGCAGTTTTGGAGGCGGCCATCTCTCCAAACATCGATCCACGCATTGTTGCGCTGGGCGTGCATCTTCAGTCGGCTTGCCGTATGCTCAACCTTGGCCTATTGGATGACGAACTGTTTTTCATCTATTCATCGATCGCCCCGCAGGTGTGGATCAAGCTCGCGCCGATCGCTCGCGCACTTCGAGAACGTGAAGGCACGCCTCGGTGGATCGATATCGAATATCTCGTGTACCGAGCGTCGAAGAACCAGCATTTGATCAAGATGGGGAAGCGATACGAACCCGCATTTCTCGCCGCGTCGGGACTCGGCAGACAGATCGGAGTTAATCAGGAGCGCATCGATGCTGCGGCTACTTTACCAGGCGTTGACGCAAGAGTGGACCTCTAGGACTTTGAAGTACTAAGCTTCAACTCTCGTCTATTTGCTCTGAAGGCGGGGAGAATGCGTCATGCTTGCCCAAGCCGCTGGGCTGACGCCAGCGTTTCGTCGAGCATGTTACGTTGGAACTCGATCATGTCGGGGATGTGGAGGAAGCGTCGATCGGCGCGGTGTGCGGTAAGGCTGTAGCGTTCGGCGTCTGCGACCAGCGTACCGCGTTTTCGCAGCGTCGCAAGTGCGTTGACGACCGCAGCCTCCGGCGCGCGCTGCAATTCGGGATCGACGAAGACGTTTTCAGGTAGCGAAGCGAGCCGCTCGCGCACCGCGCGTACCGCATCCTGCGCCGCGAATGTTCTCGGACCCTCGAGTAGAAACGCAGCCAGGAGTGCCGAAGTCGTGATCGGCCGCGCTCCGGCGAGCGATGTCCCAATATCGGCGGAGCCGGTGTATCGAAGGACGCGGTACAACATTGGGAGCCGCCCACCCCGGAAGGGGTCGTACGCGATCGCGCAGAGCCAGAGATCGGCGAAGGGCGAAAGCGCTTCGACGATTCCCCCGCGCATCGGATGCATGCGGCCATCGCGACTGAAATCGCCTTCGGGGGTGATATAGAACGTCGCACCCGTCCGCACGCGCTCCACGATTGCAGCGATGTCGCGTTTGGTCACGGCGCGGAGGTTCTCGAGCACTTCGCGCCGGTACGGCTGCTTGAGCTTCGCCACTTTCACCCAAGCGTGGGCCCGCACGAAGTTGGCGGGCTTCCATAGGTCCCCCAGCACGCGCCCTTTGAAGCCCAACGGCTCGAGCGCTTCGTCCGGCAAGATCGCTTCGAGCGGTAGGTCGCCATGCGCGGATCGCAACTCTTCGGCCAAGCTGATGAGCGGCCGCGAGAACAGATGGTTCTCGATCGGCAGGATGTTGTAGGCTGCCCAAAGCCTGCTCAGATTTAAGCCGCGCGTAAACCACCCGGTCCAGGGCATTTGCCACGCAATGAATCCGGTCTCGAAGGTGCGGCGGGAATTGCACATGACCAGAGGCTTGCGCGGGTGCCGAAAAAACGTGCGCGCCGTAACCATTTCGCCTTCATCCATGTGCTGATGATTGGTGATCAGCACCGTCGCCCCGCGCTCCGCCGGCAAACGACCCCACTGGCGGACGCGAATCCTGAAGAAAAGGTAGGGCTGGCGCACGCAGTAGGTGATCGCCCTCAACCAGTTGAGCTTCATCGGGGCGCTGTATTCGGCTTGCGCACCGCAAGCACGGTCAGCGAGCCAAGCAGAAAGCACGCACCGGCCGTGGCGAACAGCCAGCGATAGCCGGTATTCACGGTAGCCCCGCTCGTGATGATCGCAGCGCCGATCGCCGGCGCGATGACCATGGGGAGATTGGAGAGCGTTCCCCAAATGCCGAGATCGCGCGCGACGTCGCCCAACTCGGGGACCGAATCCATGGCAAGTGCCCAACCGACCGCGAACACGCCGCCGTAACCGAGGCCAAAGAGCGCAGCATAAACGAAGATCACGCGCATATCCGGAGCAAGGGCGAAGCCGAGCGCGGCAAGCGTCATCGGCAGCCCCGACAAACAGACGACCAGCCGGCGGTCGAACTTATCGGAGAAGGCTCCGGCCGCCACACTGGACGCAACTGCCCCGACCATCGCCGCCCCCGCGACGAGCCCCGTGTTCAATGATGCGTTTTGGAGGCCGAGCACGTCGTGGAAGAAGTACAGCACGTAGGTATTGAGCAACGTCATTCCCATGATGATCCAGGCGCGGGCGATCAGCGTCACGATTAAATCGTGGCGATCGCGTACACGCGGGCCTTCGTGGGGCTCCGCCGCGGCGAACGCTGGAGAAGCCGGAACGAACAGCAGCGTCAGCGCGCTGACGACGACGCCGCCTGCCGCCGCCAAGAGCGCCTGACGCGGCGGCAATAGCGCGCCTAGCAGGAGGCCGACGATGGTTCCGACCAGCGTCATCGCGCCGCGGTGGCCAGCGGCGGTTCCCCAGAACCTGCGCGGAACGATCTCCGGCACAAGCACCTGATAGACGACCGAGCCGCTCACCAATGAGGTGGTCGCGATGACGGTGGCAGCGCCCAGATCAACAATTGACGAGGCGCGGGCCATCGCGAGGAGCGCAAGGGTGTCGATCCCGAGAACGATCGCCGTCTGGAGGCGCCGGTCCCCGCCGCGCCGGCGAAGGCGGTCCGAGAGCGCACCCGCGAGCGGAGGTACGATTGCGGTCCCAATTGCGACGAGCGTCGAGAGCACCGCCAGGACGTAGGTATGCTTGCCCGGGGCCAACTGCAGCAATAGCGCCGGCACGATGATCGACATCAGCGCCGCGTCCTGGAAGTGCACACCTACCCACAGCGCGTTGATCGCCACGTGGTCGCGACGTCGAAATCGCTCCATCCCCGTCCGTTTCCATAAAGATGTCTTCGCATGCAGAAGCAAGGGCCGCCTGCTCCGTTAGCGAACCGCGTCGCGTGAAGTTTGCGCGTATCCTCGCCGCGGCCTTTGATGTCGCGGCGATCGCAGCGATCGGTTATGCGGCCGTCGCGATCGTATCCGTTGCGCGCTTCCAACGACGCGAAGGTGAGCCGGATACCCTTGACTACCTGCCGGCGGTTAGTTTGCTCGTGCCCTTGCATGGCGCCGAACCCGGTCTCGAGGAAAACCTGCGCGCGTTCGCTTTGCAGGACTATCCTGTTTATCAACTCGTCCTGGGCGTCGCGCGAGCTGACGATCCCGCGCTGGCGATTGCGCAACGCGTCGCGGCGGCGCTTCCCGATCGGAATGTCGAGATCAACGTCGGCGAAGTGCCCAGCGCGCGTAACCCCAAGATCGCGAACGTGCTTTCAATGATGCGGCTCGTGCGCCACAAGGTGTTGGTCCTAGCTGACAGCGACACTCGGGTCGATCCCACCTATGTCCGCTCCGTTACGGCGGACTTATACGAGCCGG
Source organism: Candidatus Acidiferrales bacterium (assembly GCA_035484815.1). Lineage (GTDB taxonomy): Bacteria > Vulcanimicrobiota > Vulcanimicrobiia > Vulcanimicrobiales > Vulcanimicrobiaceae > Cybelea. The sequence goes on along the minus strand of DATHOO010000247.1, from coordinate 15,469 downwards.
GCGTCGGCGTGGTCACCTGTCTTTTCGGTGGCGTTCCTGATGGCTCGTTTTCATCCAAGCTCGGGGCGATGTTCATGAACGAGCAGTTTATCCCATCGGTGCTCGTCAATCGACTCTTCGGCCCCACGCGACACTGCCTGGGCCCGACCAATGCGGTACGCTCCGCAGTCCTCTCCGCAATCGGCGGCTTCGAGGCGCTTGCGTCCCATCTGGCTGACGATTTCATGCTGGGAAATCACATTGCCGCCCGAGGTCTGCGCGTCGTGATCTCGCGTTATGTCGTACGAACGATCGTGTCTGACGCGAGTCTTGCGACGCTCTGGAACCACGAGTTGCGCTGGCATCGTACGATTCGCGGAGTGCAGCCGGCTGGTTACGCCGGGATGTTTCTAACCTACCCGGTGCCACTTGCGCTGCTAGCGCTCATGTTCGGCCTACGGCCAAGGCGCTTAGCGGCACTCTTCGTTGCGGCACTCGCACGCATCGCCTTGCAGCGCGTCTCCGCGCGTGCACTCGGCGTCGTACCCGCCCCGGCATGGCTCGTGCTGCCACGCGATCTTTTCGGGATCGCCGTATGGGCTTGTGGGCTCACCGGAAACGCGGTCTGCTGGCGCGGCGCGCAACTGCACGTCGAAGCCGGCAATGTGCTCGCGGACCGTTAGGGCTGGACGTGAAGCAGATGTGCTTTGAAGCCTGACCCGTAGGTGTGCGTGGGGTCGCCGGCATCGTCGGTGATAAGCGACGGTCCCTTCGCGCAGCTAAATGGATTCCACGACCACGCCCAATAGCCGATCGGTGGAGTTTGCGCGTCCGCCCATTTCATCAGCCGGTCGATCTTAGCGTGCCCGCAGTCTGTCTCTCCAAACTCGTCTACTACCACGGGGTAGCCGGCGGCTTCGATCGTGCCAAGTTCTCTGGTCCAGCAGGCCGCGTCTTCGCAGCCCAGTTCGTCAAAGTAGACGTGCGCGCCGGCGATGATCTGGCGATCGGCATCATGTGGAGCATATCGCAGCCAACGAGACAAGTCGTTTGAAAACTTTAACCCGGCGATGACAATGGGATTGCCGGCTCCGGTCGCACGAATCACATCAACGACGCGCTGCGTGCCGACGACCTTCCAGCGGCCAAGGTTTCCGACCGGTGGCGTCTCGCAGCCGCCGTAGCGATAGCAGTTCCACGACTTGATGTAGGGTTCGTTGATCAAATTGAAGATCACCGAGCGATTCGATTTGAAGGTACGCGCGACGGAGCGCCAAAAGGCCGGCGCGTGATCGAGATCCAGCCCCGGGTAACGGTCATTTCGCGGTAGGCCCGATCCGGCGGCGCCGAAGTGCAAATCGACCTCTGCGATCAAGCCGAGGGAGTTGGCCAGACTCGTGAATCGTGAAACCGCGTGCGCGTAGTTCTTCCCGCTATAGCGCTTTGGCGCCCCGTTAATTCCAAGCCAGCACTCTTCGTCAAGCGGCAACCGAACAACGTTGGCGTGCCAGCGCAGCATCGCGTTGACGGTTGCCGCATCGCCCTTGGGATCATCCCAAATCGAGTGCTGTTGCAAACAAGCATATTCGGCACCCGACAAGTTCACACCGCGCAACACGACGGGGATGCCGCGCCCAACGTGTTGCGCGCCGAGCGTGCCACTGGTTGTCGTTATAAGCTCATTACCACGCACCGCAATTCCCGGAGCCCCGCTCGTGGTCGCAACGCCCGAGCGCACCGCCGGCATTGCTGCGTTGCTCAAGCCTCCGCATCCCGAAAGCATCGCGCCGACAAAGCACGCCGCGTGAAGGAGTCGAAATCTAAGAACGCCCAAACGCTTGACCTACTCGTTCGGCCGCGAATCTTCAAGCGCTTGCGCTACCTCGCGCGTTGCGTGGGCGACCAGCTCTGCCTGCGTCAGCACCCAGGAGCTCATCTCGTAGGTCTCGACTTCCGCAGAGCTTAGGGCGCCGGCCGCAATGATGGAGGACCGCTGACTCGGAAGATCGAGCGCCCGCGAGGCTTCGATGATTTTGCCCGTATTGCTAGCCGGAAACGCTTCGAACTGCGCGACGCATTGCGCGAAGAGCCGGCTCGCGGCGTCAACTGCGGGCTGCAAGAAGGCGAAGGTCAGTCCTGCTTCCGCCCGCCGCTGCGCCACGCCCATCAGGTTCGCGACGACGTCGGTGCCGACCGTAGCGAACGTATCGGCACTCACGATCGCCGCGACGAGTCGACGACGTTGCGCGGGATCGAGACTCTCACTTGCGCCGATACGCCCGAGATATTCAATGACCTCTCTGCGGAGTCGCTCGATCGCAGCATCGCCCTCCTCCGTTTGCGGAGGCGTGGCCACCGCGGCACTTAGAGCCGTCGAAAGCGAGGCGCTCACGGCCTGTCCTAACGCGGCGACGCTCTGCCAAGCCACGCCAATCGCCAGCGTAGGCGTCGCGATCAGGCCCGGGTCGAGCGCGTGGGTCGGTTCCTCGCGCGTCGGCCCCGGGACGATCTTGCGCGCCAGTGCCGCCAGCTGCGGCGTAAAGGGCAAGAAGATCAACAAATTCACCGTGTTGAAGAACGTGTTGGCGAATGCGAGTTGCGTTGCAACGGTAGGTGCAACGCGTTCGGCGATCAACGCTAAGAAGGGAATCAGGAACGCCCATAACCCCACGCCGAGTACGTTGAAGATCACCTGCACGCCGGCCACGCGCTTGGCCTCGGCCGACTTATCGAGCGAGGCAATGATCGGCATGACCACCGAGCCGATATTGGCGCCCAGCAAGATCGCGATGCCACCATCCAGTCCGAGCAAACCGGTGCTGGCGAGCGTAACCGCCATGCCGATGGTCGCCGTCGAGGATTGGACGAGGGCCGTTATAGCAAAGCCCAAGGCAATGCCGACGAGCGGATGCGACGTCGCCGCCATCAGTTCCACGAACGGATCCCACGACCGAAGCGGATTCATCGAGTCCTTCATCAGCTCCAGACCGACCAGGATCAGGCCGAGGGCGATGACCGCCGAGCCGATGTGGTAGATGCGTTGCCGCTTCGCAAACTTGATCGTCACGAAACCGATGACAATCAGCAGATAAGCCCAGGGCCCAATGTCTACTGAAGCGAGATAGGCGGTTGAAGTCGTTCCGACGTTTGAGCCCAGCACGATCGGGATCGCCTGTTCGAGCGTCATGAGATTCGTCGAAACAAAACCGATCGCGATGGCAATCGTTACCGCCGAGGCCTGCAGAATGGCGGTGACGACCACACCCGTGAGTGCCCCGGAGACGGCGTTCTTCGAGAGGCGTTCGAGAATGTTGCGGATGCTGTCGCCGCCGACGGCCTGCAGCGCCCGCGAGATTCGGTCGACACCGAACAAGAAGAGCGCTAGGCCACCCAGCAGACCCGCAACGACGGCGAAGACGTTCATCGCAAGCCCTTTGGTGTGGCTCTTTGCATGTCCTGGCCTAACGAAACGTCGGTTTCCATCAGCGCCTTCGGATCAAATCGGCTTGATAGTACTTCGTGCTTTACGCATGGACGCTGCGCCAGTCAATAAACGCCGCAATCCAATTCGGTCCGATAGACGCTAGGGGCTTGGGGCTACGCGCCGGTACGCCGCAACGGCGATATGGACGGCGTCGACTGCGGTGTATGACCACCCCTTCGGTAGACGGGTCGGTTCGATGTCGTCGCTGGTCTGCGCGTCCCAGCCTTCGTCGGCCATCGTGAACTCGTTGAACTGGTGCACGATAAGGAACGTCGGCTGCAACTGCGCCGCGAGCTTCATGAAGCTCTGCAGCGTCACGTACATCGAAGGGGTATGGCCGTAGCGCAGCGAGGCATCCACACAGTAGCGTGGCTGCGGACATCCCCAGCCTTTTCTGCCCGCTACTGCGATCGAGACGGTGAAGTTCTCAGGGTGGGTTGGATTGCCGGGCACGGTGCTGTACGTCGGATAGATACCGTAGGCGGGCTTGTACCGGTCGACCCAGCTCCAAAAACCGTACCGCGGAGCAATTTCGATCGGCCCGTCGGGATGCTGGGAGGGACTCTTCCAAAATGGCCACTGGCTGTCGAGGTAACCGGTCAGGAATCGAAAGGTGTAACGCTGGGCAAAAGCGTGCATACCAATCACTGCACGGCACAGCCGGATGATGCGGGGTGAGGCGGGCGTTCCGAGATACACTAGCATGAGCGGATGCCCGCCGTACACGACGGAGAGCCCGGGATACCGTCCCATGAGGCCGCCGAAGTACTCGATCGCCTTTTGAAAACCGCTTTTTCCAGCAGGGTCTCGCACGACGTCGCGCAAGTCTTGGCAGCCGAGAAACGGGATTACCTTCAGATTCGTGCGCAGCGCCGTCCAGGCTGGATAAAGCTTCGCGTCGTTGGCGAGAATCGCGCGGTTGTTCGCGCGAAATGCTCTTGACGCCGCAACGCAATAGCGCGGCGACGGCGGCCCGGTTGAGAAGATGCAGCCGACGTTGTTCGAGAGATCGACCATCGCCGCGTCGACGCCCATGTACCGCATCCAGTCCACGTGTTGCTTGATGACGTGCGGATCGGCGCTGTCGTAGCCGCCGCCGAATGGCTTCATATCCGCCGATTGCAAGAGCGGCATCGCTTCGGCGTCGGAGAAGTTCTCGGCTTTCGGGCCGAACCACGCTTCGTATTCCAAAACGACGACGTGGTCGCTCGGACCGACTACGAGCGGCGCACCGAACACCGCTCCGCTGCGCTCAACGACCGGCGCAGTTCCCGAACATGCGGCCAGCGAAAATAGCAAGCAGAGCGACGCGAACCTCACGCATAGGTCTTTTATGTCGCCGTCTGCCTCCCCGCCTGACTCGAACCACTCCTCAGAGCCTTAAAAACCTCTTAATGAGCTTTTCATACAATGGGACGATGCAACACTTTCTCGGCGCACCATCGTTGGGAACGCTGGTTCTCTTGGCTGGCGCGCTCCTTCTCGCGTTTTCCTTTGAAACGATCAACGGGTTTCACGATACGGCCAATGCCGTCGCGACGGTCATTTACACGAATACGCTCAAACCGTGGATCGCCGTCGTGTGGTCCGGCATTTGGAATTTTACCGGCGTTCTGCTGTCGAGCGGTGCGGTCGCGTTCACCATCGTCGCGTTGCTGCCGGTCGAGCTGGTCATTCACGTCGGCACCGGAGCCGGGTTCGCGATGGTCTTTGCGCTGCTGTTTGCCGCATTGATTTGGAATTTCGCAACCTGGTACGTCGGCATACCTGCCTCGAGTTCTCACACGCTGATCGGGTCGATCGTAGGCGTTGGGCTGATGAACTCCTTCCTTAACGGGCGTCCGTTCGGCGATGGGGTTAACTGGGGCAAAGTGCACGACACGTTTGCCGCCCTGCTGATCTCTCCGATCATCGGATTCGTCGCGGCCGGCTTGCTACTGCTGATCATGAAGTTTCTTATCCGCAATCCGAAGCTGTACGAATCGCCCGAGGGTGACACGCCACCGGTGTGGTGGATTCGCATCCTGCTCGTGCTCACGTGCACGGGTGTGAGCTATGCACACGGTTCAAACGACGGCCAGAAGGGCATGGGGCTCATCATGCTTATCATGATTGGCATTCTGCCCGGTATCTACGCCATCAACCCAGCGACCAGCGCGGACCAAATCGCCAAGATGGTTGCAACGAGTCACTCCGTGCAGGCGATCCTCGACGCAAAAGCCGGAAACGCGACGATTTCAGCGCCCGAGGCGGAAGCGGCTCTCTCCGATTTTCTAAAATCCGGCGCGAAGGCTGTTGACGCAACGTTTGTGGCGTTGGCGTACGAAAACCGCCAAATTTCGACGATCGTGTCCTCCGCTCCGACGCCGAGCAAACTCAACGATGCCCAACGCAAGGATCTGAGGACCAAGGTATATCTCGTCGGTGCCACGATTACTAAAATGACGAAAGGCGGAGCGATTTTCACCGAGCCGGCTCAGGTAGCGTTGCTCAACGGCTATGCGAAGCAACTCACTGCGATGACGTCATACATTCCGATTTGGGTGAAGTTCGCGGTTGCACTGTGCCTGGGCATCGGGACGATGATCGGTTGGAAGCGCATCGTCGTAACAATCGGTGAAAAGATCGGCAAAGCGCATCTGACATACGCGCAAGGGGCCTCGGCTGAAATCGTCACGTGGGCGACCATTCAAAGCGCCGACGTTCTGGGATTACCGGTCAGTACCACACACATCCTCACATCAGGTGTCGCCGGAACGATGGCGGCCAATGGCTCGGGCCTGCAAGCGCAGACCCTCCGGAACATCGTGCTTGCCTGGGTACTGACGGTTCCGGTAACGGTCTTCCTCGGGGCCGGCCTCTTTGCTGCAGGTCTCGAAGTCGTCCTGCGCCTCTTCGGCGTGAAGTAGGAGCTAAGGAGACTCATGGAAACCGTAGTCGTTACGTTTGAAGGGCGACAGCTCGAATTTAATCTCGATCACGCGACGCGAAAATGGGCGCCGGTCGAGGCTTCGACACTCGCGCTTCTTTCGGAGAGCGAGTTTCCGCTGATCGCCAACGCGAGCGGTAAGCGCTATGAGATCTACAGCGACGGGACGTTCGCCGAGGTTGAGAAGTAGGCGCGTCTCGCAAGGACTCCGGAGCGTGCTACGTTGGGCGTTAATTTGTACGCGAAGCCTGAGTCGAATATGCTTTTCATTCCCGAATGATCCAGGTGGGACAACCGGCCCCCGAACGACCGTCTTGCGCTGACTAGGCGCTACCGGCGAGAAAGGGCGGCTTCGATCTCGCCCAGCGAACCGCCGTTCTGACCACCCTCGATAATTCCGTTGGCACTCGGCTCGATGAGCCAGTACCGGCCGTAGTCGCTTGCATCGGGGTTACGTCGCCGAGCCTTCTTGAGTATCAACCGTTTCTGCTTGGCCAAACGCCGAACGCGATCTTCGTGGGCTCTTTCTTGAGAATCTCTCATGTGAGTGACCTTACTGAACGTTATGCCGCGCACCTTGTTCCTCGGCGACCGGGATTCACCGCGGTTGCCGGGTCCACCAAAGTGCGCTTGCGCGAGGAGCGAGTACGAGCCGGCAACGCCGCCACACTTATGATGCGTCCAATCAGCAAAGGGTGCAGGCGGAATACGCATTTCTGCCGCGTGGCCTTGCCAGGTCACACGAACGTGTGCGTTTAACGCAAACGGGCCGATCAAAAACGTTGCAATGGGCTTCCAGGAGGTTGGTATGATTGAACGCCGGAGTTTCTTGGTTGCATTAGGTGCGTCCGGACTGGTGCTGCCGCTACTCGGCGCATCCGCGAATGACACCACCGACGAGCCGCTAGATCGCACACTGGTGCTGAGCGGAGGTGGCGCACGCGGCGCATACCAAGCCGGGCTTGTCGGGGCGCTCGCGGTCGTAGGGGGAGTGAATGACGGTGCGCCGCTGCTACCCTATGAAATGGTCTGCGGAACCTCCATCGGGGCACTCAACGGCTGGTTCGTCGCAACCGGCCAATATACGAAGCTTCGCGAGCTCTGGTACGGTATCAGCGGTCAGAATCTGATGCACGCGAAGCCCCAGTATGCCGCCCTGCGCGATCCCGAGAGCGGGGTACTAAATCGAGCCGCCGCGCTAGTCAGCCTAATGGGTCTAACGAAAAACCAGACCGCGCTCTTGCAGAGCGAACCGGTCTACGACTGGATCTCTCGCAACATCGATCCGGCGACGCCGCTGCTGATGCCGCTGGTCTTCGCGACGACGAATCTCACGCTCCAACGGCCCGAATACTTTTACGTACGACCGCAGAATCGAGACCAAGACTTACCGCAAAGGGTCGTGCACGCGCTACAAGTGTCCCTAGGGCCGCACACCGTCGTGCGCGAGGCTACTCCAGAGTTATTGCACCGCGCGATCTTTGCATCGGCGGCCCTTCCGCTCGTGTTCGATCCGGTCGAGATTCCCAATCCCGACGGTACCGTCAATGAGTATTGCGATGGCGGCGTCGCGAGCAACTCCCCGGTCGGGATCGCGCACGCGATTTCGAAAGGCGCGGACGTGATCTTGATGGACCCGCCGTTCGAGCCCAACACGAACTACGCGGATGCGATAGAGATCGCTTTCGGTGTCTTCGGCACGATGCAGCGAAAGATTCTCGAGAGCGAGATGCGCAACGCCTACTTTCAATCGATCGGCAAGCGTGCATTTAGGAGCCTGGAACCGACCGAAATTGCGCGCCTAGCGCAGGCCAACCCTCTGCTCACGAAGGTCATGCAAGCGGTTCCGATAACCGAAGTGCGATATATAAGGCCGGAGAAGGTGCTACCGGTGAGCGTCGCCGGATTTAACGACGGAGCCGGGATCAGCAACGCCTATAGGGTTGGCTGGGAGGATGTCGGCCGCGGCTTCACGGCATACGACTGGGAAACATTCGGACTTTAGTACAGAAGCTTGGCCATAGCGAGAAGCCAAACGCCTTCGCGCGCCGAAGATCGTTAGAGTGACGTTTTGTGGTTTGCTTCTGGCGGGTAGCCTCGCAGCTATCACACAGTCCGGGCTGGTCGTTACGTCAGCGTCGAATCCCGCCATCAGTCTGCGCGTCGCCGACGGCTATGTGCCACAACCCCCGGTCGCACTCTCGCTTGAATCCACCGACGTAGATCGCCGAGTCTTCGTTCAAGCCGACGGCGCGAACCACATCCAACGCCTGATTATTGTTCAGTTTGAACACGTGCGATCCGGCGAAACCTTCAAGTTTGTTTACGCGCCAAAACCCGCGTTTACATTCGGCACGGAAGTCTACCGAGTCGGAACATACGTGTATGATGACTCCGCCGAATCTAAGGCGTTTCCGACTCGCGAAGCCGGCGTAACCAGAGCTGCATTGATGAAAAGCGGCTACGTCGTCCCTCGGCTTTTTCGGACAGCGCGTTTGGCGCGAGTCTCAGATTCAAATGGTACTAGCGAGATCATACTGTTTTACATCGAAAACGCCGATGCGGAATATCCGAGTGGGGTCCTGCCGGGGGCCGACCAAGATGGCGACCTCGTGCTGACGGGTCAGGACGCCAACGCGTTGCTGCAGCGTATGTCGACGGTGCTCTACACGTTCAAAGGAGGCGGCGCGGGAGACGGCGATTCCCCGCGAGCGGGCCTCGTCAAGGTCGCCCAGTCAAGTGCGTCCTCCAGCGCCTCTTCACCCCAGAACAGCTCCCCATTGACGACGCAATTGGGCGCTCCAAATATGCCAAGATCGATCGCGATCTCGGTATTCCGCCGAAGGCTCCCTCGAAATTCGGGCGAGGTTGCTTTTTCTGGGAAGCCTTCCGGCGCACCGACCTCGTCGAGTAAGGCCGCGAGTATCGAGGGGTCACCGATGTCCAGATCCTCGCCAAAGTTGCCAACGAACACGCGTCTGATGAAGTCACCGCACCAAGTTTGGGAGTCGGCTGCGCAAGCAATGCGAGCTGCCAATACCGAGTTTCTCGGAAATACCGACGGCTTACGCCAGGGCAGGTTCCCCTTCTTCGCGAGTCGTTCCATATCGCGCCACATGTAGGCTCCACGCCGCGCATTGAGGTTGAATGGTGAGTCATCCCACCCTTGCATTTGAAAAATCGGCCCGAGCGCGAAGGGCCTCCACTCGAGATCTACGTCTCGCTGACTGCACAATCCTTGGATCCTCATTGCTGCGACGTACGAATACGTGCTCGCAAAATCGAACCAGAATTCGAGTCGCTTAATCGGTTGCACTCTCATCGATCGTTCTTACTTTCCCCATACGGCAGCTAGGCCCTTACCGGGCCTTGAGGGCCCTTCGCTTGCCGTCAACGGGCGAATCAGTCAGCTTTGCGCCTAAGGCGCTTCTTGCAACACGAACAATGCGCATTTAAACAGGCGAACCGCTTTGAACTACTTCGTCGGCAATTCCGCTTTTGCCTTATCGATCGCTCGTTCTAGTTCACGGTACCGGTCGGAGTCTATACTGAGGCCGTAAGAAGTAGCTATTTCGAGCTCCTTCGTAGCGACGAGGATATAGAGCTTGGCGTCCTTGAGGTCGCCAAGTTCGGCATAAGCGTGAGCAGTGACTGCGGCAAAGGTTACTGTGGCCTCTTCCAAACCCAGGCGGTCAGCTCTGGAAAGGCCGGACTCAGTAGTTAGTATGTCGCTTAGATTTCGAACTAAGCCGGAGCAATCGTCAGCCGCCTCCGGCCACGTTTCCGCTTTTACGGCTGCCCCACACCGCGCCTCCGCGTCAGTGATCGTATCTGTGGCGCCGGCTGGCGACGGCTGCCAAAGGTATAGGAAAGAGAGTATCGTTGCGACGGCAACAAGGTGGATGTGCGACTGACCTCGGAGACGTCGGATCATATTCTATTCCTCGCCGTTACCGGTTGCGTCGGTGCGGTCTCATGCGTGTGTTCGATTGCGCGTCCCGGCGGGGCCTTTACGCCGCAGTGTGACCAAAAGCGGGCTCGATTTGATGACCGGGTTTCACTTCGGCGGAGGTCTTAGCGGCTCACGGCGTTCTTACCCCACGCACGAGAAGCTGTACGGTTCAGCGTTCGTTTGGGAGAGGTGTGCTCGTAAGAGATGCGCAGTAGGACAGCAGCTTGTCTTGCAGATCCGTCCCCCGTGCAGCGGGATGGACGTGGCGTAGCTTCTGGTGGTAGAAATACTGACCCGTAACTCTCGCCGCCGGATCATCGCTCACCGCCAACCAGGCCTGGGTAACCGAAGCCAGAGATAGGTCGTCCGGCGCGCTCGGACCGCCCATCTTCGTCGGTACCCAGCCCGGCTCGAGTGCGTTCGAGAGCACTCTTGGCCAGTGGCGAGCTACTGCGAAGGCCAGTGCGACATCGAACAGTTTGCTGTCCGCATAGGCTTGTGCCCCATTCCAACGACGCACGTTCCACTGCGGGTCGTCGAGAGACGCATTGCCCCGGGTGTGCATTCCGGAGCTCAGGTAAACCAGCCGTCCCGGGGGTGTGATCAGGGCCGTCAGCAGATATGGTGCGAGCACGTTGATCGCAAAAACGTGTTCGAGGCCGTCGGCCGTCTCGACACGGTGCGGTTCTCGATATCCAACCCCGGCGTTGTGGATCACCGCGTCGTACGTGCCCAACGTGTTGATGCTTACGGCGAGCCGCCGCGTCTCGGCAATGCTCGACAGGTCACCGACGACGACCGCCTCGGCTGCCGGCAGCGAGCGACGCGCGTCCGCGGCGCGCGCATCGTTCCGGGCATGCAGCGTCACACGATGGCCCTCTCCGGCGAGAAGTTGTGCGGCCATCAAACCGAGGCCCTCGGACGATCCGGTAATGAAGATGCGAGCCATGAGCGTTTCCTCTACTCGGCGGGCGACTGTTCGGTCAACGTGCGAAGAAACGTTTCGACGTCGATCGTACCCTTCGTCGAGTTCGACTCTCGGTGCTCGAACAAACCAGGTCGCGAGCACGATCGCTGCGGGGGCGCCGAGCGCGTAGCGTCTGCCCTATCGCTATTCCTTGATTTCGGGCGAAGAGGCGATACCGACGGGGTTGCTGATGCTCGTGATCGTCGAGAAGGGTGATGTCTGACCCTTTCTATATCCGACGACGTTGTCAAACTGATTCACTTGAAAGAAGATCTCGGATCGCGTGAACGCGTTGAAGGTCGGGCCATTTTGCTCGATCCCGTTGGTAATCGAGCCTGACGGGGTCTTCGAACCATACGTATAGATTTCAACAGCCGACGGGGTAGCTGCGAAGTTGGCGACGTAGGTCACGTCGCGTTTACCGAATGAGATGCCGATTGGCCCGGCGACGTCGCTGAAATTCGAGTTCTGCGGCTTCGAAGATCCAGCGGGAATGATATAAATGGCGTTGGTGGAGTCGCAAGCGACCCAGACGTTATTCTTGCTATCAGCAGCGAGGCCGACGGGTTGGCCGAGATTGCTGAAGTCGATCGTTTCAAACGGCGAGGTCGCCCCGGCCTTGTAGCCGACCACGGTATCATCGCCGAGGTTGGTGGCGAAAACATCGCCCTTCGAATCGACGGTCACGCCATAGTTTGAGTCCAAGCCCGTGCTGATCGTCAGACTTGGGGAGCTCTGACCGGCCGGGTAGATGGTAATCGTGCTATTTCCCTCGTTTGCAACGTAGAGCGAGCCCTTCTTATCAACGGCCACTCCCACGGGATAATTCATACCGTCGGAAATCGACCCCTCCGGCGACGGGTTTGGCGTCTTCGGATCGTACATCTCGACCTCGTTGTCCGGGAGATTCGCAACGAAGAGTATAGGACGATGCTTCCCGGCGGGCCAGACGTGCGGAAGATGGCTTTGATGTGGCACGGCCGGCACGACGATCGAGCCGGTGACGGCCGGTCCGGGCAGAATGCGCGTCGCTTGGCCGAGCGATACGGCCGTCGAGTTGCTCGAACAGGCGGAAGCAAATGCGAGAGCCGATGCCGCGACTAGTGCGCGATGTGAAAGCGTTTTGAGCATGAATGAACCTCCAATAGTCTTCCCACAGCCTCATGGTTCTACCCGGCCGTCGCGTTCGCCGCTTAGCACCCTAGAAAGGAGCGCTGGGCGAGACTGCGACACCAAACGGAAGCAAGAACTGCTCGCGCAGCGTCCAGAGAAGTTTGCCGCTCGCGTAGTCGAGCGCAACGACGGTGTTATGCCGCTTACCGCAGCCCGAAGACGTCAATACCGTTAAGCCGCCTCCGCCCCGGCACGGGTACGACACGTAAATTCGATTCTCGCGCCGGTCGAAGGCGAACGAAAACGGCCCCCTTTGGCCGGTCTTGATGATGCGAGTCGGTGGCTTGCCTTTGCTCGTAAACACGTCGATCACCCCATCGTGCTGGTTTGCGACGAGAAGCGCACCCTTGTTGTCGAGTCCGACGTCGGTGAGAAAACGTACCGTCTGATCGGGCAAGAGTTTCTCGCCGTGCTGTGCGCCCGGAACATACCGCTTAACCTGGCCCCAAAGCGTGTCGTAACTGTTGTATCCGACGTAGAGATTGTTGCGCGAATCCAGCGTTAGGGAGTACGGCGACCCGCCGGGATAAACATAGCGCGTGGGTGCGCTACTGCCGTGCCGGAATACCACGACGCGGCCGACATCGTGTATCCCGCACGCGTCGGCTACATAGACTGTTCCGTCCGTCCCCGAAACCGCGTCGAATGCGCAAACCGCCCCTGCGTAAATGCGACTCGGCTTACGGACGCCGCGAGGATACACCGTGACCTTGTCGTCGCCGCTTTGATCCGCGTTTGCCACGTAAAGCGTTCCAGATCCGTCGATGAAGATGCCGTCAGGTTCCGAGATATGCCGGCGGATTGACCCGATCGGCCCTTTGAGAGGATGTGCCAAGTCGAAGATTTCGATGCTCTGTCCGCCCACGGACGCGTTTCCCTGATTCGCCACGTAAAGGTAAGCCGCGGAGAATTGGGCCTTAACTGTCGGCAACGCCTGCGAGAGATAGCCCGGACTCATAGTGCCCGAGCCGCAACCCGCGAGCAGCAAACCAGGCGCCAAGACCAAATAAGTCGCGGACAGCGAGGACCAGGCCAGCCGCGTACCCATCATCCTCAACCTCCTCATTTATCGCCACTGTTCCGTGCGCGCCATGGCTGCCGCACGAGTTTTCGTCGTCGTTTTATCTGCACGTCGGGCAGACCGGCTCGCCGCGTATTAGCGTCAAGAATCTCGGCCCCGCAATTACGTAAGAATCCTCGACGACGCGACGTTTCAGGCAGCGCAACGCTTCGGCGAGTGCTCGAAGCTGCTGGTCGCCGGCGACTGTCATAAATTAAGGTCGCAGGCCAAAGTGAAGGGCCAAAGGCGAGCCGTCGAACAGACCCGCGGCGCAAGTCCTCTAAACCTGTATTCTCCGGACGTAAGCTGGAAATAGATATTAGGGGAGCCGCCACCTGTCGATCGTGGCCTATTCCAGAGCGCCGTAACCTTAGGTGCAAGAGGACGATATGTCGGTCACCTTGGCTCCGGGTGGGATGATGGTCTCGTGCAGCAGAACCGACTTCCAGCCTCCATTGTTCCAAACGAGTACGTCCGTTTGGCGCTCTTTGACATCGAAGCACTTGCGAACGACCTTTCCGTTCTCTTGCTTGATGAACGGGCCTACGGCGCTTAGATGCGTGGTTACGAGAGCAGTATCTCCGTACAGCCGAACGCGCGCTTCCGAAAGAATCATGGTTTTGCGCGCACCGGACTGTCGAATAAAATCGATAAAGCCGTCTTTGTCCGCAACGCTGCCAAAACCGCTGACGACGATCCAATCGTCGGCGAGTAGCGCTTTTAATGCGTCGGCGTTGCCGGTTAGTAACGCTCGATTGATTGCATCGTCCGTGCTCAGGGCGCCCTTAGCCGTCGGGCCCGGCGCCGCGCCTTGAGCCTGGGTTTGGGTCACTAGGGTAACGAACGCTAACGTTAGCGCCCGAAGGCCGCTCATCGCCCAAGCGTTGCGTGTCATGCGAGCCTCCTAGCCAGCCGATACGATGATTCAATCACATCGTACTGCTTGCCAGGTGGTTGGTGCTATCAGAAAACGATCAAACGTTACGGCCCTGGCAAGCGCCTCACGACGATCATCCGCCTGGGCCGAGTTCGCCTTTACCTTCGATCAGCGGCTTGATGAATTGACCGTCGTTGCGGCCTGCTTCCGTTGCAATAAGCTGAACAGTGTTTGCACCTGATCTTGCACTTGCTCGAGCTCACTATTAATAAACGCCCATAAAATATGGCGAGTATTGGTAGCCCCAGCGGGATTCGAAGTGTCGTACGGCGGTCCTGGCCGAACCTGACGGTCCTAAATAGTCCGATGCGCCTTGGGGATTCCGAGGTGTTGACGCAGTTAGGTCGGGTTGGGTCAGTAGGCGATTTAGCAAGCAGCGGCATACTCTCCCGAGCGTGTCACGCAACAAGACGGCGGACTCCGCACGCAGTCCAGGAGCCGCAGATGAAGCATCCGTTCCGGATAACGCGTCGCGCGTTCGCCAAAGGTGTCGGCTTGGCCGCCGCGGGGCGGTGATCCCAGCCCTGGCCACGGCTCAGAGCCCTGTCCCCGACAAACAAAGGCGCTCGAGACGCATCCGGCAATGGCGTGGTGGCCGGATAAAATCAAGGGCGGTGAGCGCAATCACGACATAATCGGCGGCCTCGATCTGATGGCGACGTTTGCGGCGGTCGCGGGAGTGAAGCTTCCAACGGAAGATCGTGAGGGGAAGCCAACCATCTTTGACAGCTACGACCTTTCGCCGGTATTCTTCGGTAGCGGTCCGTGTCCACGCAACGAGTGGTACTACTTCACGGAAGATGAACTCTTGCCAGGCGCAATTCGCGTCGGAAACTTCAAAATGGTCTTCAACCTGCGCGGCGACAACGGTGCGCCGACGGGCGGTTTGGCAGTGGACACGAATCTGGGCTGGAAAGGCGGAGAAAAATACATCGCAACGGTGCCCCAGATTTTTGACCTTTGGCAGGATCCGCAGGAGCGGTACGAC
>DATHOO010000246.1:0-8487 GCA_035484815.1 Candidatus Acidiferrales bacterium | reverse complement strand
ACGGTCTTTGAAATGCGGTCCGGGTATTCGAGAACTTCCTTGTGATCGATAGCTGCGCCGACCGCGGCAACCACGCCCTCGCCGACGCGTGCAATGACCGTCTGTTCGCCGGCGCCGCCGACGTAGCGATCGAGATTGCTGCGGACCGTGATCCGCGCCTTCACGTTGAGTTGAATGCCGTTCTGCGCCACGCCTTGAAAAACCGGCGTTTCGATCACTTTGGGATTCACCGATGTTTGCAGGGCCTCGAGCACGTTTCGCCCGGCCAGGTCGATCGCAGCGGCGCGCTGCCATTCCAGCGGAATCTGCGCGCGCTGCGCGGCAATCATCGCCAGCGTCACGTTCTCGACGTTACCGCCGGCGAGAAAGTGCGACTGCATTTGGTCGACGCTGAGATTCAGCCCGGCCTTGCGCGCGCGCACGTAGTTGTTCACGATGACGCTCGGTGGAATTCCAATCAGCCGCATTCGCACCAACGCGATGATGCCCAGCGGTACGCCGGCCGCGATCGTGCGGATCCACAACCCGATCGGAAAATAGTAAAGGAACGCAAAGAATGCGATGACGATGATGAAGATGATGACAACGAGGACCACGCCGCTGAGGGCTACCATTAATGCTCCTATGCAGAAAGGGGTTCGACGAAGACTCGCGCGCCTTCAACGCGCACCACGCGGACTGGGGTTCCCTGTGCGATGAACTCGCCCTCGGTGAGCACGTCGACGCGTCGCCCATCGATCGCAGCGATGCCGGCCGGCCGCAGGAAACTGACCGCCGTGCCGGTGCGTCCGCGCAGTTCTCGATAGTCGGCGCTGGCCACATAGTCGGGCCCCTGGGCGGCCGCCAGCGCCAGGCGGTGCGCCCAGGCATTTTGCGGAACGGCCCGTACGGTCAGCGTGAAAGCGATCACCGTCAGCACGATCGCCGTCGCGATCGTTTCGATCCCAACGAAGATGAACGGCAGCCCGAACGCCCATAGCACGGCCACCATCAAGGCGGTGACGCCGAGGATACCCGGCAGGCCGTGGCCTGGCACGACGTGCAGCTCCCAAAGGATACCGATCACCCCAAGCACCGCAAGCACGACCACGAATTCGTTCGAAAAGCCCGCGTAGACGTGCGTTCCAAAAAAGAGCGCGAGCGCGCTGATGCCGATCAGGCCGGCAATGCCGTGTAGCGTCTGCATTTCAATCAAGAGTCCCAACATGCCCAGTGTGAGCAAGAGGCCGCTCACGACCGGGTCGGTTGCAAAGCGTACGATACGCTCGGCCCACGTAAACGATTCGGTGGTCCGCGGCGCGTCTGCGAGATTGAGTTGTGCGAGGGCGGCGTCAAGCGTCGGCGCGGTGCCGGTCGCGACGCCGGAGCGGACTGCATCCTCGGTATTGAGCGTGAGAATCGCGCCCGCGCGCTTATACTGCGGTAGGTCGACATTCTTATCGACCATCGCTCCCGCGATCTTGCTGTCGTGATGATTACGCTGCGCTGTCGACTCGAACTCGCCGCGCAGCCCGGAGATCATCTTGACGGTGGCTGGAATCGGTTCGGCAGCTCCAATCGAGGCGCCCGGCGCCATGACGATGCGGTTCGCCGAGAGCGAGATGAGCGCGGCGGCCGAATAGGCACGCTCGCCAACATAGGCGATCACCGGCTCTTGTGCGTTAAAAAGCGCGTCGCGAATAGAGAACGCGGATTCGACGAGCCCGCCCGGACTGTTGACGTCGAGCACGATCGCGCGCGCGTGCGCCTGATTTGCTTCGTCAACAGAGCGCTGGACCAAGTGCGCCATGCCGTCGTCGACCGTTCCCGTGATCGGTATGACGACGACCGGCCGGGCCACTTGAGCTCCCGCAACCAACCCGCCGAGACCGCAAATCAGCAAGCCATACGAGACGAGCGCAACCAACCGGAATCCTCTCATACCGGTTGTTACCTATACTTGACTCCGAAGGTTACGCTTGCAACTCCTCGGTGACAATCTGCCGGACGAGGTTGCCGTCGGCGAGCCCCCGGAGCTGCGGCATGACAACCTTCATGACCGCGCCGGCGTTCCGTTGCTCGGCCGGGAGCTCGGCTAGGACGCTCTGCACGATTTCGCGGATCTCGTCGGCGGATCGCTGTGCCGGCAGGTAGGCGAGCAGGATCTCGCGTTCGGCGCCCTCTTTTTCGGCGAGATCCGTGCGACCGGCTTTCTCGAATTCGGTAAAAGAATCGCCCCTTTGCTTGACGAGCCGCCGAACGACGTCGAGCTCGTCGGCATCGGATAACTCCTTACCGTTTTCGGAGCGCTTGTAAATGAAGCCGGAGAGCGCCGAGCGGAGCGTATTGAGGCGCAGCTGGTCGCGCGCCCGCATCGCCTCTTTCAAATCGGAGGCGATGCGATCTTTGATCGTTCCCATGGCGAGCGCTTAGGCGCGGCGCTTGCGAGCGGCAGCTGACTTCTTCTTCCGGCGGACGCTCGGCTTTTCGTAGTGCTCGTGCTTGCGCGCCTCGGCAAGGATACCGGCCTTCTGGGTGGCCTTCTTAAAGCGGCGCAAGGCGCTCTCGATCGTTTCGCCCGGTGAGATTCGAACTTCCATTTATTGACGACCCCCCTTTCGGCGTACCGGCGCCACTTCGCGAACGGCACGAAAAATTAGGCCCCAAAGGGGCCTCGGCTAGCGTAGCATAGGGAAGCCTGAGGGTCAAATCGCCAATGCGAGCGGCTCAGCCAGGCGGCCAGGTCATTCGCCGGCCGGCGAGCACATGAATGTGCAGATGCCCAACCGTTTGTCCGCCGTCGTGCCCCGTATTCACAACAATTCGATAGCCGCCGGTACTGTGCTTTTGCCCCAGCGTCGCCGAGGCTTCGATCAGCCCAAGCTGCAAGTCCTCGGTGTCCTGGTCGCAGACGACTTGCAGGAGCGAATCGTAATGTTGGATCGGCATCACGAGCAAGTGCACCGGCGCCTGCGGATTCACGTCCTCAACCGCGAGCACCTTATCGTTTCGAAACACGATCTTCGCCGGAATCTCGCCGCCTGCGATCTTACAGAAGATACAGTCGTCCGTCACCATTCCACTCTTAGCTTCGTCGCATGGTCATCCTTCGACAGGCTCAGGATGACAAGGGGAGAAACAGTCCTCCGTTGTTACCCTAGCGAGTTTTTATCGTGAAGTCCCATGATTTGGTTGTAGTGTTGCCGGCCTGATCGCTGACGCGAACGGTGACGTGAATCTTGCCGTCGGGAAACGCGTAGGAGGGAAGGTATTGAACGAACTGCGTGGTGCGAACGCATTCGGAGGTGACGTCGCGTCCGTTGATCCAGAGCAGCACGCTGGCCGGATTGACCGGCACCGCGTCGGAGGCGAAGCTCGCGTAAACCGCGGGGCGATTGGTATTGATCGTCGAGCCGGCATCGGGCGCGAAATCGGCAATGCCGGGACCGATGCTCGACGCGGAAATCGTCTGCGGCGCCGGCGCTTGGGCCGAATCGTCGCCCATTGAAAGACGGCCGATCAACGCGACGTCGGCGAAGTTTGCGCCGCGCGGGATCGTGTAACTGCCGACGTAGACGCCGGGCGAACGCTGGATCATCGTTTGATCGGCCACGTCCGACCCAATGTCGAACGTCGCCGAAGCGTTCGCCGTTCCGTGCATCGTCACATGGACGGTGTCGCCGGCCCGTAGCGGATGGCCGGCGTCGCTGTTGACGTCGGCGATTTGAACCTTCGCGCTTCCTGCCGTGCTGGCGACAGCGCGGCTGGCGAGGATCTCACGCACTTCGTTGGTCTCGACGTTGTATCTGACGGTGACCACGTCACCGGGAGCCAGCTCGCCAAACGAAGCCGCTTTGCCGTTGAGCGAGATCTCGGTGGTTCGTCCAGCCGCGATCACTTGGCCGCCGCCCAGGACGAATTGGTTGCGCCCAATCGCGACGATCTGGCCGTTGCGCGAGCCATACTCGTCAACGATGCGTTGGACTCGGCCGTCTTTGCGCATCTCCACCCGCGCAAAGTCTCCCGGACGCAGGTCGACGAGTTCGCCGGGCGACGTGACGTTGACGTTGACGTCCTCGACGTCGATGGTCGCATTCTGCGCTATTGGAATCGTTTTGATGCCGTCATTGATCTGGAGCGTGAGCGTCGGCGGATCGGAGAGCACGTCAACCGCCGCAACGGTGCCGAATCTCTCGAACCCGTTGCTCATCGTGATGAAGCCATTCGACGTCCGCCCGACGAGTTGCGCGACGATCGTCACCGAGTTGCTGCGCCGGTCGAAGCGCGCTTGCGCTCCGAGGACGTCGGTAAAGAAGCGCAGCGAAACGTAGAGCACCCCGTCGATCTCCTTGGGCGGAGCTTCGAGCATCAGCCGGCTGGTATCGATCTGCACGACGCGGCTTCCAATCTTCAGCGTCACGGTCTTCGATCCGATCTGCGTCGCTATGCGATTCCCCGAGCGCTCGAATGCGAGGCCGAGCGCTTCAATCGTGCGGCGCAGCGGAACCAATAGCAGGCTGCCTTCGAAGCGCGGCGGCGGCTCGAGCGATAGGGTGTTGCCGTTGATGACGATTGCGATCGGTCGTGGCTGCGCGGCGAGTAACGTGAGTGCCACCACCGCTAGAATCCGCTTCAACCTTGCTCCAACACTTCTCGGTAGACGTCGGCGGTGATGCGCGCACAGCGATCCCAAGTCAGCTCCCGCGCGACCGCCTTGCCTGACTTGACCGTTTGTGCGCGTAGCCCCTGGTCGCCAAGGAGGCGTTCAAGCTGCGCCCGCAGCCCACGCGCGTCGCGCGGAGGGAAGGTCAGGGCGGCCGGCGCTAGCGGACCGGGGACGGCGTCTTGGCAGGCGACGACCGGCGCGCCGGCCGCCATAGCCTCGAGCATCGGGAGCCCGAAGCCCTCACGCAGCGCGGGCTGCACCAGCGCCGCCGCGCCGGCATAGTACGCGACGAGGTCTTGCGTCGTCACGTCACCGAGCGTGACGATCGCGCGAGTATCGCTGCTCCGCTGCTGCAACTCGCCGCCGAAATCGTCGGGGCCGGTGAGATAGAGATCGATGCGCCGCGATTCCGGCAGACAGGACCATGCCTCGAAAAGTGTCGCCAGACTCTTGTGCTCGCGGTGATTGCCGACGTAGAGCAGGTAGGGACGCGGCGCCGCGTGCGGCGTAACGGTGGCGAGAAAGGCCTCGTCCACGCCGAGTGGCACGACACGGATCTTCGCGCGCTCGACGCCCAACAACGTGACCAGATCCTCGACCGTTCGCGCATCGTCGGTAATCACGCGCGCGGCGCGCGCGCACGCGAATCGGACGACGGTCACGTAGTACGGTCGGACCTTCGCCTTAAAATACTGGGGAAAGCGCAAGTGAATTAGGTCGTGGATCGTCATGACGAACTTTGCCGGCAGCGCCAACGGAACGTATTGCGCGAGAAAATGCACGAGATCGAGGCGTGCCCGCCGGATCGCCAGCGGCAGGCGGATTTGCTCGCTCCAACCAAAGTTGCCGCCTTCGGTGAACGTGACGTACTCGTTCTCGGGCGCGACGCGCGGCAGACGCGCGACCAGCTCGCGCGCGTACGTTTTCATTCCAACCGAGAGTTGGCGCGTCAAGCGCGCATCGAGCCCGACGCGCGCCGCGCTCACCCGATCAGCGCTTTTCGCGCCGCCACGGCAGGGTAGAGCGCCGAGTGATATGCCACGTACCATCCTCGCGGACCGTCGAGGAAAGCACCCCGCGCAAAGAGCAACCATGCTGCTCGTGCAACGCCGCTCGCGCAAGCCGCCAGAACGCCGAAAGGCGAAGGCTTGATGTTCTCTGCTTCGAGCGATGTGTAACGGTCGTATTTCGCCTGGTAGGTTGCAACATCCGGATACGAGTAGTGCAACAGCATCCCAGCGAGATCCCCGGTTGGACCGTCGCAGTTCCACGCCTCGTGCACCGGCGCGGTGCTCGCCGCGGCTGGATGAGCATCGAGCGTCACACGGTCGGTGCGAAAGAGCCGCACCAAGGCCTCGCCGCGCCAGATGCGCATTGGCTTTCCGCAAAAATACGTCGTGCGCCGCACGCGGAAGGCGTCGAACTGCTCCGGCGCCCGCAGAATCGCCTCGCACAGCACGTCGTCGAGCGCCTCGTCAGCATCGATCATCAGCGTCCATGGTGTCGTGACCTCCGCGAGCGCGAAGCGTCGAGCGTCGACGAAGTCGGTCCAGTCGCGTTGGATCACGCGCGCGCCTGCGCCGCGCGCGAACTCAACCGTGTGATCGCGCGAACAGGCGTCGAGTACCAGGACCGCAATCCCGCGCGGGAGGCTCGTCAGGGCACGCGGCAAGTTGCGCTCTTCGTCGCGGGTGAGAACGACCGCGGTAACTAGGCTTGGGTCCAGGACGCCGCCTCAGCAACACCGGCGCGGCCGTCAATCTGCTCCTCGTGACCAAGCGCGGCAGCGATGAATGCACGATAGAGCGGCGCGGGACGATTCGGCCGAGATTTGAACTCCGGGTGCGCCTGCGTGGCTACGAACCACGGGTGCATCTCCAAGGGAAGCTCGACCACTTCAACCAGCCGAGTCTTACCGATCGCGTGGTGACCGGTGAAGCGCATGCCGTGCTCTTCGAAGATCGGCCGATAGCGGTTGTTGAATTCATAGCGATGGCGATGGCGCTCGCTGATCTCGAGCTCACCGTACGCCTGCGCAGCCTGGCTACCTTCCTCCAGGGTGCACGCGTAAGTTCCCAGCCGCATGGTACCGCCGTACATCTCCAGATTCCGCTGATCGGGCATAAAATCAATTACCGGATCGACGTTGGTCTCGTCCACTTCGCTCGTCATCGCGTCGGGGAGTCCGCAGACGTTGCGGGCGAACTCCACACAGGCGAGCTGCATGCCGTAGCAAATGCCCAGGAACGGGATCTTCCGCTCGCGGACGTATTGAATCGCGCGCAGCTTGCCTTTGACGCCGCGCGCGCCGAAACCGGGAGCAACCAGTACGCCGTGTGCTCCGCGCAACACCTCGACGCCCTCTTCTTCAATCAGCTCCGAGTCGATCCGCCTGATTTCGACTCCCGCATGATGGAAGATGCCGGCATGTGCCAGCGCCTCGTTGATCGAGATGTAGGCGTCCTTAAGTTCGACGTACTTTCCGACGAGCGCGATCGTAACCCGGCGCCGCGGATGGAGGAGCCGCTGCGTGATCGCGGCCCACTCCTCGAGCTGCGGTGCAACCGTGGGAAGGTTGAGCTTGCGCACCGCGGCCTGTGCCAGACCCTCGTCTTCGAGATTGAGTGGAACCTGGTAGATCGTGCGGGCGTCGGAGTTCTGTACGACGGCGCTCGGCGGAACGTCGCAGAAGAGCGCGATCTTCTCTTTGAGCTCTAGCGGCATCGGGAGCGCCGATTGCGTGCGGCAGACGATCGCGTCCGGAGAAATTCCGATGCCACGGAGCTCGCGCACCGAGTGCTGCGTCGGCTTGGTCTTCAGCTCGTCCGCCGCGCCGAGATGCGGCAATAACGTGAGATGCACGTACATCACGTTCTCGTCGCCGACGTCGTAGCGCATCTGGCGAATCGCTTCCAAGAACGGCAGCGACTCGATGTCGCCGACGGTTCCGCCAACCTCGACGATGCAGACTTCGGTATGGCTCGCCTCGGCGACGCGCTTGATATGCGCCTTGATCTCGTTGGTGATATGCGGAATCACCTGGACGGTCGCGCCGAGATACTCGCCGCGGCGTTCTTTCTCGATGACGGAGTTATAAATTTGGCCCGTCGTTACGTTGTTCGCGCGCTGGAGGTTCTCGTCGATGAAACGCTCGTAGTGCCCCAGATCGAGGTCGGTTTCCGCGCCGTCTTCCGTCACGAAGACCTCACCATGCTGGTATGGATTCATGGTGCCGGCATCCACGTTAATATACGGATCCAGCTTCTGAATCGAAACGCTCATGCCGCGCGCTTTGAGAAGCCGTCCGAGGGAGGAAGCGGTGATGCCCTTACCGAGCGAGCTCACGACGCCCCCAGTGAAGAAGATATACTTCGCCATCTCGGGTCGTCTTCGTTCGCCCTTCCCAGATTGCAAACCTGGAGGCTGGCCGCTTGCTGCTACCGCCTAAGTGCCGGTGCTCCGGCCGGCGCCCGCCCTTAAGTGCTGCCGACTGGCCGCCCGCGCCGCCCGGTTACGGCTCGCTCCCCTCAGGATGACAAAGGCTTATAGCGCTGCCGTGACGCAGCGTGCCAGTCCCGCGTAATCGGGGACGATCGAAACCGCCGCCCTCGGAAATGCGGTGTGCGTCATCTCGGCCAACACTCCAATCGTCGGGGGCGCCGCTTCGAGTAGCACCAGCGAGGGAGCCTCGAGCAGCGTGGGCAGCTCGCGGAGCAGGCGACGGTAGAGCGCGAGACCGTCGGAGCCGCCGTCGAGTGCTTCGGGCGGCTCGAACGAAACAGGGTCGGGCGGCTGGGGAAGATCGGCGCTCGGGATGTACGGCAAGTTTGCGACGATAACGT
>DATHOO010000245.1:0-34258 GCA_035484815.1 Candidatus Acidiferrales bacterium | reverse complement strand
ACCTACACGACGGACCTCTCCGAACCGTGTAATATCGCCATAGCCAAAGACGGGACCATCTATATCGCGAACTTCAACGCCGGCGGTGCCGGTTGGGTCGCGGTCTATCCGAAGGGAAATGTTTCCAAAGAATATCGTCTCTCCGACTCTAGCGGAGGCTCCCCGGTCTCGGTTGCGCTCGACTCGAAACAGGATCTGTATGCGATGTGGGGTCGCGGTAACCAGGGCAGCTCCGTGGTCTACGAGTACAAACCCGCTGCAAAAACAGGTAAAAATCTCAATCTGGACTTTGCGTATGGCGCCGGAATCCAGGTTGACTCGGCCGGCAACCTGTTGGCCGTGCAGCAAGTCTTACCATCCGAAATTTTAGTCTTTCCGCCCGGCAAAACCGAACCGTCGAAGTCCATCGTCTTACCGAACGGCGGAGAGCCCTACGCTATCGTGCTCAATCGTGGCAGCAAGCTTCTTTTCGCCGGCGACGCCATCGGCAATGTCGTCGACCTGTTTGCTTACCCGTCGGGAAAGTTCCGGTATCCGATCGCGGGCGGCTTCTCCAACATTGGGGGAATTGCTACGCAGCCGAACGAGTTTTAACGCACTGTATACGTAACGTTGCTTTGGAGGTTATCGATGTTTGAAGCCCTGCGATTCCGCGCGCTGCTCGCTGTCGCCGTTGCAGCCGCAGCCGGCTGTTCCGGCAGCTCTGGCTCCCCAACTTCTGGCCAAGCGTCGTTGCTACCATCCTCAGGTCGCGCCGCGCCGGGCGCGCGCCTCGCGCATGGCTTGGCACTCGTCGGATCGTCGCTGGTACCGCGGCTTGCTCAACCATGGAATCTCGCGCACGCCTGGCCCGATAAGAAGAAGCAGCGACAAACGCTATTTATCTGCGATCCAGAGAACAATCAGGTGTTGATGTACGACCCCAACACGCCCAATCCATCGCCGAACGGGTCGATTACCACGGGTATCGACTATCCCGTCGGTGTGGCCGTCGATAAGAAAGGGACGCTCTACGTTGCCAACCTGATGGGGGGTAGCCCCAATAACGGTTCGATCACCGTTTATAAGGCCGGCTCGAGTTCACCCAGCCTGACGATCACCGACGGGCTTGTGAATCCCTACTCCGTTGCCGTCGACTCCCATGGCAATCTTTTCGCTTCCAATCTTGACAGCAATTCGATCGTGGGTTACCGAGCGGGCGCGACGTCGCCTTTTGAGACGATCAGTTTCAGCCCCTACGGGCAAGCGGACGGCATCGCCACGGACGCGAACGATAACCTCTGGATAGCCAACGGTTTCGTCAACGAGGTTGACGAGATTCCCGCCGGCTCGTCCACGCCGCAGGATGCCAATCTGTCCGGGCTTAACGGGCCAACCGACGTTTCCTTTGGAGAGAAGGGCGTCATGTACGTTTCCGACTTTATCGGCGGCGCGGTCAGTGTTTATAAAAGCCGAATGACCAGTCCGTGGACATTCATCACCAAGGGAATCGAGAATCAAGGCCCAACCTATGGCGGATTCACGTCCTCAGATTACTACTTCCAAACGAATCAAACCCTCAACGTGGTTGGATATAAGAAGGGCAAGGCGTCGCCATTCTCCACGATAACGGGTATCGAAGACCCGCGAGGGATCGCCTCGACACCGGCAGTCACGAAGTAGCGACGGGATGCTTTGGCCGACGCTCTCCCACACGCATCTTGCTCCGGCTGCTCGCGAGCATGGCGTGCATCCTGGCGCTATGGGAAGCGCCGGCTACTGCCGCGCAGCGCGGAGAAACCTGGCTGGTCGTCAGCGACATTCACCTCGATCCATTCGACCGGTCTTCGCAGCCGAGCGCGCCAGGTTTTGACACGAATTTAGCCCTCTTCGAAGCGGCCGTCTCGCAAATGAAGGCAAGCGCGCCCGATCCGGATGTGATCCTGCTCCCTGGCGATTTCCTCATGCATGATTTCGCACAACACGTGCCCAGCGCGGAGGGTACGGAAGAAGCCGCGCTGCGAACGATGCACAAAATCGCCGAAACTTTGGGACGGGCGTTTCCCGACGCGCAGTTTGGGATCGCTTTGGGCAACAACGACACACCGTGCGGGGACTACGCGAGTGGCGACGGCAGCGCGTACCAATCGGCGCTGGCGCGCATCTGGGCTCCGCTGGTTGACCGGCGCGGGGCATCACCGCAGTTCGCGGCTAGCTTCGGCCGAAGCGGCTACTACTCGGCGACGCTTCCCGTGCCGGGGCTGCGGCTCGTTGCGCTCAATACGGTGCTCTTCTCAAGCAGGTATCGCGGGAATTGCGGCCGAGGCGACGGCGCAGCGGCAAATCGGCAGATATCGTGGCTCGCCGATACGCTTGCGCGCTCGCGCGCGCGCAACGTCGTGATGATGCACATCCCGCCCGGCTTTGACGCCTTCTCGACGGAGTACGTCGGCGGCTTGGTGGCATTGCCATTCCTCAATGCGCAGGAGAATCGCCGGCTGATCGCCGCACTAAGCACGTCACGCGATCGCGTCGCTTATGCCGTCGCGGGCCATACTCATCACTTCGACCTCAGAGTTGCAGGCGGCGTGCCGGTCGTCGTGTTCGGGTCACTCTCGCCCATCTTCGGCGGCGATCCCGCATTTTATGTGCTGCGCGTATTCCCCGATGGATCGTTGCACGACATCGAGACGCATTCGTTCGACGAAGCTCGGCAAAGCTGGCTACCGGCGCGCGATTTCGATCGGATGTGGGGTGTTACGCGAATCGACGGAGCATCGGCGGCGGCGCTGCACGCACGGTTAGCGCGCGATCCGCAGGCGCGCGAGACGTGGGATCAAGTCGCCGCCTCAGGTGCGGGCTTCGGCGGCATATCGGCGGCCTGGCAGCGCAGCATGTGGCGAGTCGCGTGGTGCGCGCAAGATCTCCGCATACCCAACTTCGCGCAATGCGCGAACATCGAAGGCCGCGGCAGGTTTCTTCTTTTCGTCGTTTTGATCGCTGTTTTGCTGGCTGCCGCCGCGGGCGCGACGACGCTCGTCATTTTTTCCCGGACGGCAGCCCGCTAATCGATGGATTTCTTCAGAGGCCGCTTATTTGCCGATGCTGACGGATTGGCCACCCGATTGGAACGTGAATGACTTGAAAGGCGTACCTCCCTTCGGGTAGTGCCACAGACGAAAATCTGCGCTGCAAAACTCGTTTGCGCCGGCGACGACCTTGCCTTGCTTGTCGTTGACCGGCGTATTCTTGCTACCGACGATGAACGGCTGAATCACATGGGTGTAGTCGCCGTCGCAGCTATCACCCAAAAGCACTTGAGCATGCGAGGTTAACGTCGTACCCGATAGCGTCGCCTCGATCAAACCGGATTGAAGTCCTCCCCCGATCTGCTGATCGCCAAGCGCGAGGTATTTGCCGTCCCACATCGTGGAATCTGGAGAATAGATCGTAAAGCCGCTAGCGGTTAGGGTCGTTAGAGACTTCGACCCTTTCAGCACGGCGCAGAAGGTGACGGCCTCGGATGCTTCGTTCTCGGCTACCGCCACGAGGTTTCCCTTATTGTCGTAGCCGGCGTTCCAGATGTAGTGACAATCGGACGGGTTGCTGTAAACGGTGCCCTTGGTGGAGCCTTTCGGGAAGATCGTGATGCTCCCCGGGGTGTAGCTTGCCCCGAGAAAATCCGTAACGGCGAGGTCGCCTGCCTTGTCAACCGAACATCCGAATGCGTCTCCGCTCGTCGCAAACGTTTTGATGGCCGTTGTGCCACCGTGAGCGTATTCGTCGACGGCTCCGTTGTCGAAGTTCGCGATATAGATGTTGCCTTTCGCGTCGACACATTGGCCCGACGGTGACGAGAAGCCGGTTAGCGTGCCCTCCTGCTCTCCGGTGGTGTAGTCGTACACGGTCACATCGGTTCCGTTAAATGCCGAAACGTAAAGCAGCTTTGATTTCCGGCTCGCCTGGGGGCTCATCCAAGATCGCTCGTGCCCGGAACTCGTTCTTTGGACCGAAAACGGCGTCAGACCGCTCTCAGTCGGGCTGCTGCAAGCTGCCAGCAGCGTCACGACGGTAAATACTCCGCAAAACGAAAACGCTAAGCGCTTCATCATTACCTTGTGCACTCCATTTGGTAGCAGTGTGGTTAAGCCGGGGGATTCTCGCTGCGAGCGAGGAGGCCTGGTCTTGCTTTCGCGGCTTGGGTTGCTCGGCGAAGCAACTCGGCTAGCGCAGAGGGCTCGTATGGCGCGTCGTTAGGCGCGCTTTGGTGCGTGCTTTTTGATCGTCGTGTAGAGTTGGGCAAACAGCTGGGGAAGATGGCTCTCGGCTTCGACGGGACGGCTGTTCGCGAAAATCGCGACGACGAGTCCCGAACTCGGATAATAAAGATGCACGGCCCGGAAGCCTAATGTCTCGCCTTGGTAGAACCAAAACGTGCCGCCAAGTTTTGGGTCGTACCGCTGGGCTACGCCGAGGCCGAATCCGGCGGGATCGCCGGCCGTTGGATTGGCAAGAGGCTTCGCGGTCTTCGTCGAGATCAGACTCATCAGTTCCGCTTGCTGCTTAGCCGGCAGCAGCGTCGTGCCCAAATAGAGGGCACGTGCCCAGGTGACGAGATCGGCGGGCGTCGAGACCATCGAGCCTGCGCCCTGTGCCCACGAAAGGCTGAATCCGCTGACATCCCTGCCGCGCAGCGGCTGTAGGCCTTTGTCGTCTTGCTCGTAGTATCCAGCGACGACGTCGCGAGCAACGTCCGGCGGGTAAAGGTGCGAGGTGTAGAACGTGTGCTTGAGACCGACACCGCCGATGATTCGGTCGATCTCCGCCGAAAAGCTCTTGCTGTCGCTGCGGGCTGCCACAACCTCTTGCGCGATGATGTAGCCGGTATTCGAGTAGTAATATTTAGATCCCGGCGGGTACTTGATGTGCGGATACACCATACGAACGAGCGTGTCGGCCGGTGTATTCGCCATCGGGTCACTCGCAACAGATCTTTCCCACGATGGAAGATTATCGTACGATTCGAGGCCGCCGGTCATGTTGAGCAGCCGCCGCAGCGTCAGTTTCGCGAAGGCCGGGTATTGAGGCAAGTACTTGCCGATCGGCGCGTCGATCGAAAGCCGGCCTTTCGCTTCGAGTTGCAGGACCGCGACGGCGGTGAACGCCTTCGTGTTACTGCCGATCTGATAGAGGCTCGTTGCATTCACCGGTGTGCTGCCGCCGTACGTTGTCGTGCCGCTCGTCACGGTGATCGTCGGTTGGTCCGCGCCGTAACTGACCGCGAGCGATAGCGACGAAAGGTGCTCGATCGCCCCGCGGGTCTTGAGGTACGAAGCAAGGTCGCGCTGCAGCGCTGCGACCACTTCAGCGTTGGCTTTCGCTGCGGCATTCGGGGAGGTAGTTGCGGCAGAAACGACGCCGAACGCGAGCGAGGTGGCTGCTGCAGCGAACACAAGTAACCAAATCCGCCGGTGCTTAGAACGTCGAACCATGGTCATTCACTATCGGGGATAAGATAGTCGTCGGGGAACTGGCGCATAAAGAACTTTGGCGGATAGGGCGCCTTGATTGGAACGAACGCGGCCGGCTTTTGCGAGAAATCGAAGCAGTCGGCAGCCGGCGACGTCGCGCGCTTGTCAGCTGCGGCCAGCTGACCGAGGCCGAAGAGATCTTCCGCGAAGCGCAGCACGCTGGCCGTTTCGTAATGAACGTGCGAGACGTGGTTGTGTATGACGTAGGGGGACAGCATAATTAGCGGTACGCGGAAGCCTAAGCTATCGCGATCCTTGTACTCCGGCGCCACCGGGTCGTACAAGCCGCCCCAATCGTCCCACTGGATGAAGATCGCCGTGGAGTCCCAAAACTTGCTCTTGCCAACCGTATTCACGAGTGCCGAAACCCACGACGGCCCATAATCATCCGGGCAGTTGGTGTGGTCGGAGTCATCGCAGACGGGCGTAATCCACGTAAAGTTTGCGAGTTCTCCGTGACGCACATCGGTTATGAACTTCCAATTCGGCGAGATGACGTCTTTCTTCCAATCGGGGCCGTTATAGATGTGTTTGACGGCTTGATAGCTAGACCAGGTCCCGCCGGTGCCGCTCGAAGCGCTACCGTACTTACTCGCGTAGAAACGCCAAGAGAGCTTCGCCTTATCGAGCTCATCGCCCAAAGTTTGGTAATCGAAACACGCTTTCTGATATCCGCTGACGACGCGTTCTTGGCTGATTACTGGCACTTCGGCTTGCTCGTGGTCCTCGCAACCCCAGAGCCCGTTGGGTAAATCGGCGCTCCACGCCGCTTGCGCGGCGATGACGTATTGATGCCCGACGAAGCTCTCGTCGAGCTGCGACTGAAACATCCGATCGGCAAGTGCTCCTTCGTGTGCCATGTCGAAGTAGGGCTTCGACTGATCGTGCGGCACGTACACGTACTGTGAGTATTTAAAGTCGCCCTCGCTGAACTCTTTGTCAAATCCGTTCATGCGGCAGTCCGTGCCGGGCAGCTTCCCGGTTCCGTTGCATGCCTCGATCATCGCTGCCACGGAGTGATCGATATCGTAAAACGCGCCGAGCTTGGACGGCTTGAGTTTGATCGTTTGGCCCTGCGAGTCTTTGCCTTCCGTGACGGTGTAGGCGCCCGGGTACCCATAGAATAGGTTGTTGAAGCTCCGATTCTCCTGAACGATGTAGACGATGTGCTTGATCTTGCCGGCTCCGGTTGCGTTGAGCGCACCCAATGCGTAGCCGCTCCGCATGTAGGGCAACGACTCCGGCGAGCCGGGCGCGCCAAGCGAGCAACCTACGAGAAGGGCGGCGCCGGCGGAAATGCCGGCCGCAAAGCGAGTGAAAGCGAAAATGCTCATGATGGAAAGTCTCCGTGTCCCAAGTGCGATGACGACATCCTGCCGTGGTCCTTTAGCCGAATCGTTAGCCGAGATTCACTGTGACCCTTTCGATGCGCCGGGAGTCGAATTGTGGCCATGAATCGGCGAGGCACCCGCTGAAGTGAGGCGCTAGTGAGATTCTTGATCGCCACGTTGACCCTCGCGTTCACCGTCGCACCCCTGAATTTGTCAGCCGCGGCGCAGAAGACCAGCGACGTCGATCTCTTGGCAAGCTTTGTATCCAACCGCTATGCGTATCTCGATGTCAAGCAAACTGACTGGCCGGCCGCGGTGCAATACTACCGGGCTAAATACGCAGCTGCGGCTTCCGATCGGGCGCGCTTTGGCGTGCTCGAAGCGATGCTGGACGAACTCTACGATGCTCGCACACACTTGACGGCCAACTACCGCGACTCGTGGAGGCTGGTGGCGTACGATATCTGGGCGCAACCCAATGCCCGGGGTTATGCCGTGACTGCGGTGCGTGGCGAGTCGGAGGCGCAGAAGGCAGGCGTTCGCGCCGGCGACGCGCTGCTCTCTATCGATGGAAGCGCGGTTTCCGATGCGATCGCCGCGCGCAGACCGCATTTTCTGCGCTCGCCCAATACTGCGGCTGACGAATGGGCACTTCTCGCTGCGCTTTCTGGGCGCCACGATCGCGTGCGCATTCTCGGACTGCGCGACGCAAACGGCGCAACGGCGCCGGCGCCCGATTTGAGCTCATCAAAGGTGAATGGCGTGCCCTACATTGCGATCAGGTCGTTTGCCGACGAGCGAGTCGTGGACGAGTTCGATCGAGCGCTGGCGGGTGTTCGCGACGCTCCCGCGCTGATCATCGATGTGCGCAACGACAATGGCGGCGACACCGCCGTGATGCTGCCCATCGCAGGGCGCTTTTTGGCTGCGCGGAGATTGTACGCTTGGATGGCGCGCCGCGCGGGCCCGCATCTTGGCTCTCGCTGGCCGGAGTATATCGATCCGCACGGCCCATGGCGCTACGGCGGCAAGGTGATCATCCTCGTGGATCGCTGGAGCGAGAGTGTGGCCGAGGGCTTTGCGATGGCGTTGCATGACGCTCGCGATGCGACCGTCGTCGGCACCCCGATGGCTGGCCTCGGCGCGGCGGTTATCAAAAAGCATCTGCCGCAGAACGACGTCGACGCGCAGATATCGGCGGAGCCCGTTTACGACGCGACTGGAAATCCGCGGTCCGATTTCAAGCCGGACGTGCTTGTCGATCTCGCAACGGCTTCGGGGGCCGATCCAATTCTTACGGCGGGGTTGGCGGCCGCGGTGCCGCACCACGCAGCCAAATTATAGGCGCGCGCTGCTAGTCGTTATCGGGAGGTTCGGACGATAGCGGCTGATGCAAAAAGTAGCTTGCCGGGTACTTTGCGGGAATCCGCTTAAACGCACGCACGTGCGATCCGAAGTTGAAGCAATCTGACAAGTCGTTGGCTCGAACGTCGGTCGTGCCGAGAGAACCGAGATTAAACGTCTCTTCGATAAACTTTAGGATGCTGCCGAATTCGTACTGAACGTGCGAAACGTATGCAGGTTTGGCGTACGGGGAGACGACGACGAGCGGAACGCGCATCCCTAATTCATACGAGTTATAGATCGTAGGCGTCACGTGATCGTACCAGCCACCCCAGTCGTCCCAAACGACGATGATCGCGGAGGTATTCCAGTACGCGCTGGCGCCAATCGCGTTGACGATCGACGCCACCCACGCGGGCCCGGTTCCTTTGTTGTCTCCCGAATGATCCGACTCAGCGGCGGTGGGCGTGACGAAGACGACGCTGGCGAGATTGCCGTTGCTGATATCGGTTAAAACCTGTGACGGCGGCGTTACGACGTTCGACGAATATTCTTGTTTGTTCCGCCAAATCTGCTTCAACGCGTCGACGGAGTTCCACGGCCCTGGACCCGTGAGCGCCTGATAGAAGTGCCAGGAGACCTTTGCGTCGTCGAGCAGCGTGAATATGGATATGCGAGCGAAGCAGGGAAACACCAGACGGCCCTCATGTCCGGCGGCGTCGATCATTCTTGCAGTCGTTCCCGGGATCGAATCGCAGCCGCCTTCGTTGTCGCCGGTGTCCTCTGCGACGCGCCAAGGTGAGTTGTTGTAGTTCGTCGAGGTGCCGCTCACAATGTATTGATGCGCCGGAAAGCTCGGGCCCTCGTTACTTTGGAAGAGTTCGTCACCGAACGTGTACGTCTCGGCCATCTGATAGTATGGCTGAACCTGGGATTGCGGAACGTAACCATACTGAGGATTCGAAGGGCACTTGCCCGTGCAAGCTTCCTTGCTCCAGCCGTTCATGGCGCCCTTGTTATACGCCGCCCGAAAATCGAAGTGCGCATGGCGGATGTCGTAGTTGGCCGTGAGCGAAATCGGCTCGAGCGCAACCTCTTGATTTTCGAGGTTTAGCCCGTAGGATTGCGTAGCGGCTCCGGGCATGAATTGAAAAAGATTGTCGACCGAGCGGTTCTCTTGAACGATGACCACAACATGCGTAATCGGCGAGCTGGGTTTGCTCGCTCGCCTAGCGTCCAGCGCGCCCCTGGCGAGCATTGGTTCTGACCAGTTGTTTGCGCCGCCGCAAGCGCCGAGCAGTATTGAAGCGGCAAGTGCGCCGAAGCAGCTTTTACGAGCTGAACGTTTCAATCGAACTCTGCCTTCCTGCGAAAGATGCCCGATTCGTGCACTTTGGCCGTTGGCGCGGCCGAGAGCGCTCGCTATCATCATAACATAGGCCAGGTCGCCCGTAGAGGCTCGCACGATGCGGCGGATTAGAGTTGGCGATCCCGACGGAGGAGGACAACGGACGATGACAAGATTTAGGGGAGGTTGGCGTCCGGGTGGCGATTCGCTTATGAGTGCGATGCCGAACCGATCATGACGTTTAAGTGCCACTGCCGCGACTGCCAGCATGTTTCCGGCGACGGGTACGGAATCGTCGCCGCTAGTCTCGACGACCCCAGTCTATTCCGTCCGACGATCGATATCCACGTAGCGGGTGCGCAGCCGTGGGATCTCCTCGATCTGGCGACTACGAAGTTCGACGGCTATCCGATATAGCGAGGAGAAACCAGCTTTGATGCTCGATGAAACCGCCGAAAATCGGCGCGTGTCCTAGACAGCACGAAAGTGAGGAGTTCTGAGATGGATTTGACTAAAGAGTATCCACGCAGCGTGCATGAAAAGTGGCAGGGCGTCGTTCAGTTGGGGCGGACGATCGATAAGGGTCGAGCGGTAGCGCACGGCAATGTCGGCGAATATCACTACAACTGTCCGATGGATCAGGCCGTGCTAGGTTTTCTCGGCATCGACCAGGAGCGGCTTCTCGAAGCTATCCGCAACGCGAAGGGTGACGTTGAGATTGAAGCCTTCACGCGGCCTTTTACCGAAGGGAAGTCGCGCGACGAAGTCGAGCGCTGGAACCGCGAATGGCTATCGCACGAGCCCGAAGGCGAATCGCGTAACGCGTTCGTGAACCTTCGCGCGCAGATCGCGCCGGATCGAACCGACGTCACCACCTGGCCCGACCTGCTCGATCTGGATGAAAAGCGGGAGGTCGTTCGGCGATAAGGCGAAGGCGGCGCCGCATGAAAACATCGAGCGCCGCCCCCATCATTACCGGTATCGTACTGGCGTGCTCCCCGCTCGCCGGTCTGCGGCCGGTTGCTGCAGCAACCGCCCTCCCTTGGTACTCGCCGGCAACGGTGAGCGTCATCAAGGATCCGGTAACGTTCAGTAACCAGGGCGCAACCCTGCACGGAACGGTCTACATACCAAATATTGGTAAAAAGGTCCCGGCAATCGTCGTATTGCATGGCGCTTCCGAGCCGCTAGCCTCCACTCCACTCTACGAACACCTAAGCGGCGGTCTTCCGCAGATCGGTGTGGCCGTGCTGCTTTTCGACCGGCGCGGAACCGGCGCTTCGACCGGCAATCCGGATGTGTCTTATGCGACGCTCACCGACGACGGCATCGCCGGTGCACGTGCCATTCGAAGACTTCCGAACATCGATCCAAACCGAGTTGGCTACTGGGGCATCAGTCAGGGCGGCTGGCTTGCGACGTTCGCGGCATCGCGCGATCCGCAGGCTGCCTTCGCCGTCGCCGTTTCGGCACCGCTCGTCACCGCAGAATCGCAAATGGAATTTGCGATGTCGAATCAACTTTCGACCTTGGGTTATACCCAAGCCGACATCGACGCGATGCTGGAGGCACGCCACAAGCTAGACGGCTACTTTAACGGACGTAACTCACGCGCCGACGCGGTGGCGGCACTGCGAGCCATCCAAGATAAGCCCTGGTTCAAGCTGATGTATCTGCCCAGAGCGGATGCCGTGCCGGTCAGCCCCGAAGATTCGGTGTGGCGCAAGCAGATGAACCTCGACTCATTTTCCGCGGTGTTGCGAGTTAAGGCTCCGATACTTTTTCTCCTCGGAGATTCCGATCCATGGATTCCGGTATCTCGGACCGTGGCTCTGCTAGCTGCCGCGTCTGCAAAGAACCCCCGCTTGAGTTACGAAGTCGTGCCGAACGCCAATCATCTCATGATGACGCCGCCCGCTCACGAGCAGATGACCGATGCGAGCCCGGCGGCGCTTGCCGTTGAGCAACCCGAGGCTGTCGCGTACTTCATGATTCTAGCCGCATGGCTCGAGCGAAACGTTATACGATGAAAACCGCCAGCAAGACTTACCGGGGGCGCAAAAGGTGCTGCGGGCAGCAGCTCTGACCTACGTTGCGGCGGCGCTTCAGGCGGTCGGGACGGTCCCGTACTACATGATGATTCTCTCGAGCAGCCGTCGCCGCAACTTTTGACTGACCGACCCTCACCTATTCTTGCGCTGGTGGATGGTGAAGCGGTTTCCTTCCGGATCAGCAGCGAAGCACGTCCAGCATGGAGGAAACTCGTATACTTCGGTCACCTTTACTTCCGCGTCGATCAGCCGCTGCCGCATGGCCGCAATGTCGTCAACCTCAAATGCGGCGCCCGAGGAAGTGCCCGGCGTTATCCCAAGTTCCTCACCAGTGCCGTCGAGCGCGAATGTCGCGTTGCCTAGGTCAAACTCGACCCAATCCTCGTTGAACCACTCCCCCGGCCGAAGCTCGAGAACGTCGCCGTAAAACCGTCGTGCACGCGGCATATCGCGCACGTAGTAAACTACGAATGCAAGCTCCCTAACCATGTCAACCGTGCCTCGCGCGTTTAGCTGAGCCTTGGAGTTCCAAGTCGGCGATTCTGGCGGCGAGGAAGCGCCGTTCCGCCCCTTGTTGCGTCAGCGCCAGGGCGTGATCGTAAGACGATTGAGCTTCACTGGCTCTACCGAGGCGTCGATACATGTCGGCACGCGCGGCGTGCGCGAACCGGTATTCGGAGAGATCGCCGCGAGCAAGAATTGCCTCAACGATCGCGAGTCCCGCCGCCGGACCATCAAGCATGGCGATTGCGACGGCGCGGTTCAGCGCGACGACCGGAGAGGGATCGATTTCGAGCAGCGCGTCGTAGACCTCCACGATCCCCGTCCAGTTCGTTTCTTGCGCCGAACGCGCTTCCGCGTGAAGAGCCGCGATGGCGGCTTGGCACGTATACCGCCCCATGCGCCCCGACAAGAGCGCACGGTTTAAAAATCCTCTGGCATGCGCTATTTCCGCGCGATCCCATTTCGAACGGTCTTGGTGTTCGAGGAGAATTAGTTCGCCCGAGGGCCCCGCGCGCCCGTTAACGCGTGCGTGATGGAACATCATCATCGCGAGCATTCCGTAAACCTCGGGCTCAGGTAAGATTTCAACGACGAGCCGAGCAAGCCGAATCGCTTCGCCACAAAGATCGACGCGCATCAGCGACGAGCCGTACGACGATTCGTAGCCTTCGTTAAAGAGCAAATAGATGACGTGTAAGACGCCGCGCAGGCGTTCCGGCAACTCGCTTTGGGGCGGAAGATCGTAAGCGATAGCCGCGTCTCGGATCTTGGATTTGGCCCGAACGATGCGTTGCGCGATTGCCGAGGCCTTCGCGAGATACGCTTGGGCGATCTCCTCGGTAGTCAAGCCGCAAGCTTCGCGCAGCGTTAACGCAATCTGGGCATCCATAGGCAATGCGGGATGACAACAGAGGAAGATCAGCCGCAAGTCATCGTCTGGAATATAGTTGAAATCGAGGTTTAACTCTTCCGCCCACGTCGATTCCGCAGCGAGGCGGCGTACCGAAGCATCGTGTCGCGCTCGCCGGCGAATCACATCGATCGCTTGGAATCGTCCCGCCGAAATCAGCCACGCACGCGGATTGCGCGGTTCGCCTTCGTGCGGCCATCGTTGCGCGGCGGCAAGAAAGGCCTCGTGGAGGGCATCTTCTGCCAATTCGAAGTCCCCCAGCAGCCGAATGAGGGTCGCCAAGACGTGGCGAGACTCCGCCTGATAAACGCGCTGCAGGTTATCGCTGCGGATCACGAGCCGGGGTAGAGCTCCCTAACCGGGCGTATCTCGATCGCATCCCAATGCGTGCAAGGATGCGCTGAGGCGATGCGTATCGCTTCGTTCAAATCCCGCGCCTCGATGAGGAAAAAGCCGCCCAACTGCTCTTTTGTCTCGGCGAACGGACCATCGGTCATCGAGAACTCACCGTTTCGACGGCGGATGGTCGTCGCGGCGTTCGCATGCTCGAGTGCTTGCGCCGTAATAAAGTGACCGCTGCGGCGCAGCTCCTGGTCAAATGCCAGCCCTTCGGCCTCGAGCTTCTCCATCTCCTCAGGCGGGAGTGGGTCGACGAGATTCCCGTCACCGTAGATCAAGCAAGCATACTTCATCGGCGTACCTCCGCAAGATAGACGTTTGAGGGCCTTTAGTTTCGACATTCCGCTTTGATGTCGATTTTGGCGAGCCTCGTTCGACCAGAGGATATGTGCCTGGAATGTATCCCCGCAGCCGCCGCGCTCGCCGCGCAGGCGATCGCCAACCGACGAGAGGCGCTGCTGCTTATCACGAGCTTTCTCAACAGGAACGGAATTAATGTCGCGCGCCCCTTTGGAAAATCTTCGAATCGCGCCGCGCAATGAATGTCTGGCCGCCGCGCAAGCGCTCCTCATAAATGTCCAATTTAAGGGCGCCCGTTCGTCTAAGCAACGTGATACGCAACCCAATCGGAACCGAAGAGGCCTTGGTCGAAGCGCTTTTGCGCCTTCGCCCGGCACTTACCAAGCGTGCGTGTGCAATTATCCGTAACCACGACGACGTCGAAGACGTGGTTCAGGAGAGCGCGGCGCGGGCTTGGGACGCACGCGCCAGGCTGCGCCCGGGTTCGGATCCGGCGCCGTGGCTGAACACGATCGTCACTCGCGTGGCGATCGACTTCGCCCGCAAGGAGCGACGCCGCGCGGCAGCATTGCCTGCAGAGCTTGCCGCGCAAGAGTCGTCGGCGGAAGACCTTCTCATGCAATCGGAGGCGCTAGCTGCGGTCAGTGGCGCAGCGCAGCGCCTCGCGACCCGCCAACGACGGGTTCTCTTTATGCACGACTTCATGGGCTTTACGACTCAAGAGATCGCGCACCTCGACGAGGTTCCCTACCAGACCGTAAGGACGCGTTTACGCCGTGCCCGCCTGTCGGTTCGCAGTCATCTCCAAGGAGCAATCTAGTCTCGTGACACGCTTCTTTCTTCGTCGCCCGATGTTAGCCGCCGTGGCGTCCGTGGTCTTCCTGCTCGCCGGCCTGATTGCGATTCCGACGCTTCCCATCGCGCAATATCCGAAGGTCGCACCGCCGGAAGTCACCGTGAGCGCATCGTACATCGGAGCGAATGCCACGAGCGTCGAAAGCGCGGTGACGAGGCCGCTGGAGGAAGCCATCAACGGCATCGAGGGGCTTCGCTACATGACCTCGACGAGCGGGAACGACGGCAGTTCGACGATCACGGTGACGTTCAACTTGGGACGCGACCTCGATGCAGCTCAGGCGGACGTTCAGAACGCCGTACAGAGCGCGATGGGGCGCCTTCCGCCAGTCGTTGCGCAAACGGGGGTGGTCGTCCAGAAATCCACCCCGGCAATTATCCTTGGTGTCGGCCTTCAATCCGACGGACGGATCACCGACAACGCGCTTAGCGATTTCGCCGAGCATCGCGTGATCGACGCCCTCAAGCGAATCCCGGGCGTCGCCGAGATTCAGATCTTTGGATTGCGCCGGTACGCGATGCGCATTTGGCTGGATCCACAAAAGCTGGCGATGGAGGGCCTGACGACACAGGACGTCATCGGGGCACTGCAGAGTCAGAACGAGGAAGTCGCCGCGGGAGCCGTTGGCAGCGAACCCGCCGGTAGCGGGCAATACTCGCAAGTGCAGCTCAACGCTCACGGCCGCCTCTCGACGCCCGACCAGTTCGAACGGATCGTGCTCAAGCGAACGCCGTACGGCGGATTCGTCAGAATCGCCGACGTCGGCCGGGCCGAACTCGGTGCGGAAGACTACTCGACGGCGGCATACTGGAACGGCCGGTATACCGTCGGCTTCGGCGTCTTGCAGGCGCAGAACGCAAACGCGCTCGACGTTGCGACGCACGTGCGCCAAGCGCTCAAGGAGATGTCGGCGGCATTTCCTCCCGGCGTTTCGTACGTGATTCCGTTCGATGCAACACTCTTCGTTAGCGAATCGATCAAGGAGGTCTTGCTGACGCTCGGCTTGGCGATCCTGCTCGTCGTCCTGGTCATCTATGCGTTTATCCAAGACTGGCGATTGGCGCTCGTTCCGATGATGACGATTCCGGTCTCGCTCGTCGGCACCTTCGCGCTCATGAAGCTGCTGGGATTTTCCATCAACACGCTGACGCTCTTCGGCATCACGCTGGCAACCGGCCTCGTGGTTGACGATGCGATCGTCGTGATCGAGAACATCGCGCGCTTCGTTCGCGAGAAACGAATGGCACCGTATCCCGCCGCCGTTGCAGCGATGCGTGAGATTTCCGGGGCGGTCGTCGCTACGTCGCTCGTTCTGCTCGCGGTTTTCATCCCGGTTGCGTTCTTCCCCGGCTCTACCGGGCTACTCTACAAGCAGTTCGCAGTCACGATCGCTTGCTCGATCACGATCTCGCTCTTCACCGCGCTTACGCTTGCTCCGCCGCTGGCGGCGCAGTTGCTCGGAGATGCCGAGAGGCCATCGCGAGGACGCATCTTTACGTTGATCGGCAACGCGATCGCCGCGGTGCGGACGGCGTATCATCGCTTTCTACCGATGCTGCTAAGCCGGCGGTCCTTGGTGATGGGGTGCTTTGGCGCGGCGCTTCTGCTGACCGTCTTTACGTTCGCCACGACGCCGACCGCGTTTATCCCGGACGAAGATCAAGGGTACTTGATCGTCGTGCTG
This sequence comes from Candidatus Acidiferrales bacterium, assembly GCA_035484815.1. GTDB lineage: Bacteria > Vulcanimicrobiota > Vulcanimicrobiia > Vulcanimicrobiales > Vulcanimicrobiaceae > Cybelea. The sequence goes on along the minus strand of DATHOO010000245.1, from coordinate 18,021 downwards.
CAGACGCCCGTCGGTACCTCCGCCCAGTTCGAGCGCCGCGTTTTTGCGGGGGTGGCACACCGAATCCTCGCCGCGGTTCCGGAGGCGGAAGGCATCTTCGTCGCCGATGGCTTCGGATTCACGGGCAGCGCCCCAAATCGCGGCATCGCGTTCCTTCCATTAAAACCCTGGAGCGAACGCAGAGGCGGGAAACACACGTTTTCGGCGATTCTGGGACGCCTCTACCCGCTGCTCGCGCGGGAGTCCGAGGCACAGGTCTTTGCGTTGAATCCGCCGGCCGTGCAGGGCATCGGAAATTACGGTGGCTTTCAATTCCAAGTCTTGAACCAGGGCGACGCGAGTTACCCAGAGATGACGGCGGCGGTCAATCGCCTCCTCTACGCGGTGAACACGGATCCGCGATTCGCCGGCGCCTTCACGACGTTTAATGACAACACGCCGCAATACTCTCTCGAAATCGACCGCGACAAGGCCGAGGCTCTCGGCATTCCCTTTGCGAGCATCGCTCAAACGCTCGGTGCTTTCGAGGGATCCGCATACGTCAACGATTTCGACTACAAGAACAACACCTACCGGGTCTACGTGCAAGCCGACCAGCGCTTCCGTCAAGATCTGGGCGGACTCGATCTGATGTACGTGCGCTCGCCCGAGGGCGGCCTCGTTCCGCTCTCAGGGCTGCTTGCGAACTCCGAAGAGAAGGTTCCGAGCGAAATTACGCACTTCAATCTCTTCCGGTCGATCGAAATCGACGGAGCTGCGCGTCCAGGCGTCGGGTCCGGTCAAGTAATCGCAGCCATGAACGCCATCGCCAAGAAAACGTTGCCGCCGGGCATGAGTTCGGCATGGTTTGGTCTATCGCGCGATCAGATCGAGGGCGGCAGTCTCGCCGCAATCGTCTTCGGGCTCGGGATCGTTTTCGTCTTTCTCGTGCTCGCCGCGCAGTACGAAAACTTGTGGGATCCCTTCGTGATCCTGCTCTCCGTGCCGGTTGCGCTGCTCGGAGCGTTTGGTGCGATTCGCTTGCGCGGTTTGCCGAGCGATATCTTCGTGCAGGTTGGGCTCGTGATGTTGGTCGGGCTGGCGAGCAAGAACGCAATTCTGATCGTGGAGTTCGCGAATCAGCTCCGTGCAACCGGATTGAGCGCACGTGACGCGGTGATTAAAGCTGCCGAAACGCGGCTGCGGCCGATCTTGATGACCTCGCTCGCATTCATCTTCGGCATCTTTCCGCTGGCCGTGGCGACGGGTGCCGGGAGCGCGAGCCGCAACTCATTAGGCACCGCGGTCTTGGGGGGCATGATGCTATCGACCGCCCTCAATCTGATCTTCGTGCCTGCGATCTACCTCGTCGTGGAATCCCTGCGCGAGCGGCTGGCGCCGCACCGAAAGATGTCGCGGCGAAATGCCGAGTTTGCGCGCGAGGTCATCGGATGGGTTCCCATCGGCTCGAATGGCTCTACCGAATGGCAGCCGGTTTATAATGAAGTCGAAGGAGGGAAATAAGCCGCGCGAGTCATGGTAATCGGCGCCTATCGGTTCCAGCGGTCGGGGGGCGCCGTCACGTAATTTTTCCAAACGTACCCCCAAGGAAGGACGAACGGAACCAGAATCAGGCCGAGCAAAATTGGAAAGAAATTATCGGCGACGTCGGGGTCGATACGATGCGTCAGCGCGAGTGGCACCCAAATTGCGAGCAGCCAAAGCGACTTCCATGCAAGCTCGAAGATTAACAGCGGCATCATTCTGACCGGATACCGGATCCCCAAAAGACAAAGTGCGGTGAGCGCTCCGAGGAAACTCATGCCGACGCCGTGCCAGAAATCCCACGGATGAGCGTGATGGAGGATTGCGGGCCACGTTTGAATGCCTTGCCCCAACGCGATCAGCAAATACATCGATCGCAGAAGGTAAAGCCGAAAGAGCGGGAGCTCGGGGGCGGCGCGTGCGTCTGCCATGTCGCACGTACGAAGTAGGCGGCATCGATGTTTCGGCCCGCCGCCAGTGCGCCTTACAGGCCCCCTGTCGGCTCCTTAGAGTCCACGAAACAACGCGCTCCAGCGCAACGTACACCCGGCATGACGCGAACCATCGGCGTGCTTGCAATCTGGCTCTCACTTATCGCGGGAGCGCGAGCGTCAACGCTTGCTCCCGGCGTTTACGACGTCTCCGGAGACACGGTATATGTTGGCGTCGAACACGAGTTGCCCGATCCGGCATCGAACGATTTCTTCGATTCGACCACACAGCATACGGGGGACCTGCGCGCAACCCCTGGCTTGCATTTGCGAAGCGGCATCGTGGAAGAGCGACGCATCGTTCAAACGCCACAAGGACGGCTGGGCTTTTCACTCTTCTATGCGGGCGAGAAGCCCCGCGCCGCCGTGATCCTCATTCACGGCAACGATCCGGAAACACGAGAAATGGGGTTCATCATTCCCTTTTTCGTATCCAACGGGATCAACGTTATCAGCTACGATCAGCGCGGCGTGGGCGAGTCGGCTGGTAACTGGTTTCTCAACGGACCGAGCCAGCGAGCCGATGACGTCACGGCTATCTATGATGCCATGCGCAGCGACCCGCGCGTGAACGCGCGTCGCATCGGGATCTGGGCTTTTAGCAACGGAGGCTGGAGCGCGCCGGTGGTATCGCTCCACCGGCCTGTCGCCTTTATGATCCTAAAAAGCGCGCCGACGGAGTCCTTAGCGCAGAATATCGACTATGAAGTCGAACAACAGATGCGCCGGCACAACGCCGAAGCCGCATCGCCGCAGGCGGTCGCCCTTTGGCACGCGTTCGAAGGGTCACTCGACGGCACGCTGGCTTGGAGCTACACCAAACGCCTGTATGACCTCGACGCAAAACAACCATGGTTCAAATACTCCTTGATGCCCGACCTTGGCATATCCATTCCGCCACCGCCTTCGATGGTCGCCGGGCTGCGACGTTTGGTCACCTTCAACCCAACGCCGACGCTTCTGCGGGTCTCGTCGACGCCCACGCTTGCGCTGTATGGCGCGCTCGATCGAAACGTCGACGCGGCCGATTCGGCGGCGCATTTGCGCGAATACCTAGCCCGCGCCGGGGATCGTGACATAACGATCAAGACCTATCCGAACGCCGGGCATCAGCTCATTGTATCGAAAAGCGGATATAACGGAGATCCGTCGCTTCCCGAGCGGTTCGTGCCGGGATACCCAAGGATCATGATCACCTGGCTAACTCAAGAAAAATTCACCAAGTAGCCCCAGTGCGAACGTCGAGAGCTCGACGGCTTGCAAGAAAGCGGACGCCGCTTTAGGATGACCGAAGGCCGGCGCGCCGAAGCCTAAATCCACCGTGGCACGCAACGACGGGAATGGCGTTTCCTTTCTCACCGCTGCGAAACAGCTGTTCAGGCATCTGCACGATCCGAGGGCACTCCGCAAAAATCCGCTCGTTGGTCATTTCTTCGCTTACGCCGAAGCGGGAGGCACGCGCAGCGCGACCGATCGCGCTGCGCTCGCTCGAATACACGAACTTATCAAACGCGGTGCGGACCGCTGCCGCGAGGCTGACCAGCTCGAGGGGCGCGACCGTCGAGCCCTGCACCACCATGCCATCATCATGCAGCAATGCCTGGGGCAGCGTCCTTTATCGGCGGTGGCCGCCGAGTTAGGCATTTCGCACAAACACTGTTATCGGCAACGCGCCGAAGTATGCCGGCGGGTAGCGCAGTACATCTCACAGTGCGACGACGGAAGGCTCATCGAGTACATTCCCGATGTCGACGCGTTTCGGATCGAGCTGGATCAAGCGGCGCATCGTAGCGCTTTCCTCGACTTACGCAGCGCTTTGCAACAATGCGAGGCGCTTGCTCGCAGCGCACCGTCGGCGACGCTCACCATCGAGGCGCTGCGTATCGCTGCAACGACAGCAATGTATTTCGGAGATGCCCAAAACGTTAACAGATTCTACGCAGCGGCCAGGAGGATTTACTCTGAAAACCTGAGCGATCCATCGTTCGGCCGCGTTGTGGCGCGAGCTTGCATTGACCTCATAGAATCCAAAGCGGCGTACTATGGCGCGAGCATAGGCGACACGCTGTTCTACGCGAAACGCGCGGCGCGAGCATTGGGGTGCATTTGGAGCGTTGCTCCGGAACGTATACGGGAACTCTACCTAGAGAGTCTTTATGATGCGGCCGCGGCCCTGTGCATTACCGGGGATTTGGATCGCAGCTACGAGCATCTCCTTGAAGCCGAAGCAGGCGCCAAGCGTATTTCGGTGTCCTCTGCGCGTCTCCGTGCGCGGATCGCTTTGGCCGGTTGGAAGCTCCGAACCTGTTCTCTGCTGAGTTCGGCGACGTTTCGCCCGGCATTCGAGCGGCACCGCGGCCTTCTGTCGGCTTTCGAGCTAGCCTACGGAGCGGGCGCGCTCCCCGAGGCTACCGCCGCGATCATCGCCCTGGCCGAGCATCATGCCATCGGCGGTGATGATGCGCAAGCACTGCGCACCGTCCGGTTTGCGCTGGCCTTGGCCGCGCGGCAGCATAGCGAACGCCTACGCACCCAAACGTCGATCAAGCTCGCATTGATTCTATCCTTTACGCATCATTGGGCATTCGGTTTGTCGCTGCTGCCCGACGCGTCGGTTCTTGACCGCGCTGACGCGCTCCACCGCGAGCTGGCCGATCACGCTCTCGCCAAGCGCGCCCTGCACAGCCGTCGCTTCGAGGACGCCTGGAGGTTGGCGAGCCGCAAGAGCGGTCGGGGTGATTTTACGGCGCTCGCGGTGGGCCGACAGATCGTTGCGGCGCAGGCGGCGCATCGCCTCGGGCGTCAGCGCAACGCCCAGGCATTAGTTGAAGCGATCGTTCCTGCGGCTGAACGGCTTTCGGACGCCGTGATCCTTCGAGACGCCTATGGTGTCGCAGCTAATGTCACCGGGGAAACGCGTTTTAAACGTCGGGCTCGCGACCTCGCAAAACTTATCGTTGAATAAGCCCGAGATTTTCGCACGAAATCCGCGGTTTTCGCGTCGCACGTCGTCGTCGGCGCCGGTTGTGCTACGATCGTGGTTGCCGCTTCTGTTTTCACCCAAAGTCAGCTTCAGGAGGCTGTACACGATGCGATTCTCCACGACGGTAGCGTCCGCAAGCGCAGTGGCGTTCCTTTTATCGGCGTGTTCGGGAGCTACGCCCACCACACCGGCCGGCACGGCGGTATCGAACATCGCCTCGCCTGCGCACTTCGACGCCGGCAAGACCAGCGATCTCGCCCGAGGGCTCAAGCCACCGCAGCGTCTCGCCGTAACCAACTTCTTCAATCCTGGATACTTTGACGGTGTTGTCGTACTGAACCGGAGCTATAAGGTGATCCAGACGATTACGGACGGCATGAGCAATCCGAACGGCGCTTATTACGATTCAGACGGCAACCTCTATGTCGCCAATTCCGCCGGCCCCAACGTCACCGAATACAACAAGAAGGGGACGCTGACGTTCACCTATTCTACCGGCCTCGGCGACCCTGGTGGCGTTATTGTCGACCATGGCAACGTCTACGTGAGCGATTGGGGGGACGACAAAGCGAGCGTCGTCGTCGAGTACGCCCAAGGGTCGAACAGGCCCCTCGTCTCGTGCAGCACCGGCTTCGCTAATGCGGCCGTGGCTACGGACCGCAAAGGCAACGTCTTCGTTTCGGTCGACGTCCCGAACGGATCAAACGGCGGCTACATCCTTGAGTATAAACACGGCCTAAGCGGCTGTCAGCCGATCACGCTCGGCGTGGGGCTTAGAATCGCAGGATCGCTGCTCATCGATAAGCACGACGATATCGTCGTTTCCGACCGTTATGCCGGCGTCGACATCATCCCGCCGCCGTACAAAAAGATCCGTTCGACGATCACGGGATTCAATCAGGCCACCGCTTTGGCACTCAACAAGGAGCAGAACCTCCTCTACGTCGTGAACTTCTTCAACTCTCCCAGCGCTAACGAAGTCGTCGTCGACAAATATCCGAGCGGTACCAACGTCACAACGCTCGGCCCAAGCGACGGAATCCCCTACGCAGAAGGTGTGGCAGTCTATCCTCCGTAGCCGTCCCGGTGGGCCGCGCCGGGTAGCGCGCGGCCATCAGGGCTGCGTTCGCCGGTGGAGACGCTGGATTTCGAGCAGCTCGTGGGCCTCCATCGTGAGTCGCTCGGGCAGATGCAGACGGGCGGCGCCGATGTATCGGTCGGCCATGCCGTAATAGATGTCCAGGGTTCCATTCCCGCGATCGTCGACGCCGGTTGGGAAAACGACGTTGTCGACGGTTCCGAGGGTCTCTTCGGCGATCTCGGGTATCAAGATGGGACTCGACGACCGGTACTCCATCAGTTGTTCGCCCTCGCGGTGGACCACAAGTACTCCGGCGACATACTCGACGCGATTATGCTCCGAGGAATTGCGAGCGAGCTCGCCGCTTACGCCGTGGTAAATCATCAGAAAACCGAGCGGGGTTCGCACGGGCGGGGTTCCGACGCCGATGCGAAGCTTTTCCCAAGACTGTTGGGGATCGATCAGGAGAGCGTGCTTGCGCATCACGCAGAGATTGCGGACGTCGTGCAAAGCCCATTCGATTTCACATCCTGAAACCCAGATGCTCGGGAGTGGGTCCTCGATGCCTTTGGGCGGAGCATAGGCATCACCGTAAAAAGGACGATGCAACATTCCCAGCACCGTCGTTCCGTCGATCAGTGGTATCGCCTGCGGGAAAAAAGCCGCATCCTTGTTGTGGTAGTTGTCGAAGATAACCCCGTACTTTGCTTCGACGTCCGGTTGAAAGCTGACCAGTCCCAAGCGCTCCCATTCGAGCAAATCCTCGGAAATCGCGAGTGCGATGCGAGGGCCTTTCGGTCCCCACGCAACGTAGCTCATGACGTACAGGCCAAGCGGTTCGACGAACGTAACGCGCGGGTCTTCGCAACCGCCGCTTCCCTCTTGCGGGCGCAATTCGTACGGTTCTTCCGGTTCAAGGGCGTATCCCAGGCGCTCCACCCCGGCCGGATTTCCCCGGTCGTCAAAAAGGACGCGGGCGATTCCTATCCGCGAGTAATTGTTCTTGCCAACCAAACGCGGAAAGAGGTAGAGCTCGCCGTCAGGCCCGCGAGCCGCACCGGGATTGAGCACACCCTCGACCTCATCCTCTCGCGACGGATCCGGGCGCATGACGATGCCGAGGCGCTCTACTTTAAAGGGAGATTCATCCACTTGATTCATGTTGACCGCCGGCTCTTAAAGAGTCTCTACGCGTAGTTTACGCGAGCAAGCCTTATGCCGCAAGGTCTAAAAACAGCGTGTCAATCCGGACGTGCTCAATGGCGCATCACGCTGAAGGCGATTCCGCTCTCTCGTACGCCGCCGTATCCCGTGGTTCCGTACAACCGGCTCTGCATGCGCAGCAATGTGCCAAGCGGGATTTGGCCGTCGTTACGGCCGCCTTTGAAGGCATACAGAACGCGATCGGTATAGCTTGAGCCTGACGGTGTGAGTTCGAAGACCGTGCCGCAACCAGCGTGGGCGCAGTACATGCTGCCGCCGTCGCCGCTATTGCCGTCGAGCGCTCCGTTTCTGCTCGCAAGCAAACCGCCGGTAGGGAATGCAGCATCGTCACCGCCCTGAAAACTGTAGAGCACGGTTTCGATGTAGGCCGAGCCGCTCGGCCGCAAGGCAAAAGCCGTCCCGCAGCCGTCGTTGCCGCATCCGGTGCCTCCGTTCAGCGTGGTCCCATAGAGCGCTCCGGTACGACCGAGGATCAGGCTGCCGTTCGGGCCATAGCCGTCGCGAGCGCCCTTAAAGCTATACAGAACGCGCTCCGCGTAACCGCGTTTGGCGGGCAGCAGCCGGTACACGGTGCCGTTGCCGGTGCGACCTCCGAAAAAAGTGGTGCCGTAGAGGGCGCCGGTATTATCTATTAGGAGACCGTCGGTGGGATTGAGGCCATCGTGGCCGCCATCGAAGTTGTGCAGCACGTTTTCCTGGTAGCTCGTCCCCGATTCGGATAGCCGAAAAACAACGCCGCATCCCGGGCCCTCGGTAGAACACTTCCCACTATCGCCGCCAAACGACGTCGAGCCATAGAGCGCGCCGGATGCGTCTGCGACCAGTGTGTCCGGCTGCGTGCCATCGCTCGGATAACCTTTGAACGTATACAACGTTCGCTTCATGTAGCGCGATCCCAATTGCGCCAACGCAAAAACCGTGCCGCATCCTTTACCGAGGACGTTGGCGCAGGCGATATCCCCGCCGAGCGTGGTCGTGCCATAGAGCGTACCGTTCAGGTTGGCGATCAAACGGCCACCCGGATTCGCGCCGTCTCTGCCTCCTTTGAAGCTGTAGAGGACGCTTTCGGCGTAACCAGAGCCTCTTGGCGTCAACTTGTACACGGTGCCGTCGTCGTGTGTCCCGCCGTATACCGTCGTTCCATAGAGCGCGCCGCTGGCATCGGCGATGAGACCGTCCCCAGGTAACGCGCCATCCCGGCGGCCGCGAAAACGGTACAACACCACCTCTCCGGCCGCCGGCCTCGTCTGGTTCATTGGGACGGCGGTTGAGGATGCTCTCGTTCCACTCGTCTTGCATGCGGCGGCCATTACCCGCGACAGCACGATCGGTAAGGCTGACCGCGGCGCCGGCACGCGACAGTCAAACAATTGCGCCGGCGATGAGGCGCCGCGTTGCGGGGCCGGCAATCCGCCGCTGCTGCAACCCGCAATGAGGCTCGCCGCCGGCAAAGCGCAAACCAAGGCGAAACTCCCAGATTTGCGGATTTTCATAGCGCCCCAATTCTACCCACTGCATCCTTGTCGCGAACGCCCCGTAGTTAAAAGCGGGCGCTATTGGTTGCAGAGGCCGAGTCGATCAGAAGTTGATGAAACTCGCCGCCGTGCAAGGCGTCGTTTGAAACGCGTACTGAAGTCCCAGCGGGCTCGAGGTGGTCGCGGCGCCATTATTCGGTGCCGTCAGGCCGGCAGTATGTGAGGGCGCCATCGAAAAAAGATGCTCGGAGTTTTTATCGACGAGCGATCCGATCGTCACGTCCGGCGGCGGTGTCATCGGCGAAGCCGACGGTCCGGCAGACGCGCCGTTTAAAAGGCAGGCCGGCTGTAACCACGCGGGTTGATACCACAGATAGCCAGGATTTTGAGCCGGCAGCCATTCGCGCCGTTGCGCGGCGGCCCGCCAACTCATCTCGGGCGACCATTTGATCGCAGGAGCCTCGCGCGACTCGGGAAGCGGCTTCGGTTGCACGTCCACGCCGAACGGGACTCGGAAGCGATTCGGCTCGGATCGCTCGCGTGATGGCGAAACCATTACCGGCGCGGGCATCGGCGCCGGACGATAGACCGCCATCCCTCCCGGAGGTGCGGCCAGTGTGACAGCCGGATGCAGCAGCGTTAGTGCGACAACGCCGGCGAAAGCCAAAGAGCGGGTCACGCCTACGAGTTTCGAGGCGGCTCCCACTATTCCCCGAATTGGGCAACAGATATTTCAGGCGGCTTCCGTGTCAAGCTTGCTTGGCTGCACCGCATAGGAACCTTATGTTATCGCGAGCTGGCTCCCCGGGCGTCGTCGAGCGGGAACGGGCTCGACGTGTTTGCTAGCCTGGCTGACGAACCACATGCAAAGAAGCGTCATAAGCGCTGCATCGTCGAGCGCGCCGAGAACCGGAATGTCACCGAAGAGGTCGACGGGAGAAATCACAACCAGCGCAAACGCGGCAGCGATCAACTTTAGCGCCAATGGAACGCGTCGGTCGCGCAGCAGCGGCACGGTGCGAAAGATCGCGGTCTTCGCGGCAAAAAGCAAACGTATGAGTCTCATCGCGACAGACTACTCCGCAGCGCGTCTGGAGTTTCGCGGACGCCGCCGTTTGCCACGCAGCCGGGCGGCACTTTGCATTTTGCTGGGTGCGAGCGGTAACGCGGGTACGGGAGCCGCAATCGGGGCCGCGTTTGGCGCGATTGTCGGTCGCTGCCGGACTCCGAAAATGCAAGAGTGACACCTAGGCGCTACGCTTCACGACGCGCAGGTCGGAGACGAACTTCTCCATTTCGGCGTGACGTGACGCCGAATCGGGTGCCCGCAGAATGGCGGAGGGATGAATCGTGACCAGCAGCGGGGGCAACCATTCGATCGCGAACACCCGTCCACGGTTCGCGAGCAATCGAAAAACCGGACCCGAGGAAGGCCTGCGCGGCGGTCGCGCCGAGCGCAACGATCAGATCCGGACGTACTACCTCGATCTCGGCGTCCAACCAGGGCCTGCACGCGCGGATCTCGATGGCTTTAGGTTTGTCGTGCATTCGGCGCTTCCCCCGCCGTATGAACTTGAAATGCTTGACGACATTGGTTACATAGACATCGTCGGGCGAAAGTCCGGCTCACTCCATCGCTTCGTGCAAGATGCGTCCCGCCGGCCCAACACGGATGGCCCTCACCGTCCTCGCTGTCTCCCGGCTGCTCGCCGACAAGCATGAACCGCGCACGCGCGCGCCCTTCGCCAAAACCGTTTGCGTGGCGTGCTTGTAGAGATCGCAGGCTTGGCACCCGGCGGCGGCCGCGCGCAGACTGCGCAACGATAGCCGCGCGGGGAGGTACGTTGCCGCGGACACTACCCGGAACTAGTCACGTCGCTGGGAATATTTCAACGTTGGCGCCGCCTTCGCGCAGCGCTTCAACCAGTTTCGTCAACTCGTTTACCTATGAGTCCTTCATGGAGTGTCTTATTCCCGCGCCGCCTAGCACAGAAAACAGCGCTGACGTGAAATGGCCGCCGAATTGGGTAGATGGCAAGCATGAGTAAGGCTGTCAATGCCACAGACTACGATATGATTCCGGCCTTCGTGCCGAAGGGAAAAGATCTCGTCTTCGCAGTGATCGAAACGCCTGCCGGCATCCGTCACAAATTCGCATTCGAGCCGAAATTTGGGATCATGCGCCTAAAAATGACGTTGGCCGAAGGGTTAATGTGGCCGTATGATTACGGTTTCATTCCTCAGACGCTTGCGGACGACGGTGATCCGGTCGACGTGCTCGTACTTAATGACGCGCCGACCTTTTCCGGCTGTCTTTTAGACGTTCGCGTCGTCGGCGGCATTTTGCTAAAGAAGAACGGCGTGAAGAATGACCGGCTCGTCGCGTGCCCGCGTCGGCGCAAGGGCGTCGCCCTCAGGACCGATGAGTTCGACGACATCGGCGATCTTCCGAAAGAAATGCTCGTAGGCATCGAACGCTTTCTCATTGAGTATTCGGAAGAGGAAGGAAATAAGATAACCTTTGAGGGTCAATGTTCCCGGAAGGACGCTTACAAAATCATCGACCAAGTACATAAAGCGTTCAAAAAGAGACGGCCCTAACGGTCGCTGTTATGTGCCGTCACCGTTGGTGTCGATGCGCTGGTTCGAAGCGATCCCCGGCAGGAAGCGCGATCGGTATGAACGGAGTGCCGCTAACCTCATCTAACATATTAAAGGGTCGGGTATTGCTGCGCGAGTTCGGCTGTGCGATTGGGGCGTACGCTGTGTCGCGCGGTTCTTAGTTTTGGGCGTAATACTGGGACGCAGGAACGGTTACAACGGGCCGATAAGAGACCGGATACTTGCTAGAGCACCCTGCAAACCTTATTCTGGCGCGGCTTTCAAAGGAAACGCGGGAGAGCTTTGCCGATTCACTCAAGCCGGCCTCACTCGATAGTGGGCGCGTGGTCGAAGAGGTTGGCATGCCTATCAAGCATGTCTACTTTCCTCAGACGGCTGTGCTGACGACGGTTCAGTTGATGCGGGAGGGTGTTGCCGCTGCGGTTAGCGTGGTCGGCCGCGAAGGAATCTCCGGGCTAGATGCAGTCCTGCGCGATGGTCCCGCACGAGGACACGTCGTTTGCCAAGTACCCGGCGCCGCTCTAAGCATTTCCGTGCGCGAGCTTCGCGTATTGATCAGGCAGCATGCGAGCCTCCTGAACTCGATCCTCCATTATACCAGCGGTTATTGCGCAATGCTTTCGCAACTGATCGCTTGTAATCGCCTGCATCAAGTGGAACGGCGTTGTGCGCGTTGGCTTCTGATGATCCTCGATCGAACCAAAGGGCCGATTTTCCCGGTGACGCAAGAGCGTCTAAGCGTCATGCTTGGCGCGCAGCGTCCGACGGTTACGACGACGCTCGCGGCGTTGCGCGCCACCGGCTGCCTGGAGACAAGCCGGGGTCAGGTTCGAATCACAAACAGGAAGCGGCTCGAATCCTACGCCTGCGAGTGCTACGGGCTCTGCGCCGGCTACTTCGACTTCTCAGCCGCGGATTCACTCAGACGGAAATTGGGGAGACCGGCTGCGGCTATTGTTTGACCCGCTTATTGTATTCTGCGTGACAGACGCCGACCCGCCGGCGACGCTAATTGTGAATAGTGCAGCAGACGGATGGTTGTGTGGGTTCGTATGCGTCGGTCGTCGCGCTCGATGGCGAGTTCGATCTGGCCGACCGCCAACGGCTAGCCGACGCGTTCGACGTCGCCGCGCAGGGCGCCGTCGTGATCGTCGATCTGAGCCAAACCACGTACATCGACTCGACGGTTCTCTGGCAGCTCGTTAAACTTCGGAATCGGAATGCTGCAAGACCGCCCGCGGAGCTGATCTTGACGCAACCAACTGGATCGGTTCTCCGACTGTTTGACGTGTCACAAATCTTCGACCTGTTTGTCGTGCGCCCGAGCGCTGAGAGCGCTTTGACCGAGCTTGGCTGGCGCGAAAAAGCCAAACACATTACGGTTGTCGGACGAGGGCGCGACGCCGGCGGATAATCAACGATGTCAAGGCGGATGGGACGAGTCTCCCGTAGGAGCCGAGCGCGAGCGACGTTCCTATGAAATTCACAGCTTCGCTCGACTAGGTTGGTCTGGTCTCTGGCGACACCAACTGTTCCCGGATAGTGGCGGCATGGTGGAGACAAATTCGTTGCGATTTCACAGTTCGCTCACAGTGTGTTGCTCTACTATTTGGTTGTGCGAAGCTCCAACGCACACTCCGAGAAGTAGCAACGGGAAACTGGCGGTCCGAGTATCACTCGGGCCGCCGCTGTTTTGCAGCGTAGATTCACGCTTGCCAAAATCCCGTCGATCCTGCAAACGAGCACAGCGCTAAAACGTTATCTCAATGCCGCGCGACGCGCAGGTCTTGTGCAGCTGGCGAGCGCTATGGTGCTCGAGCGAAGGGCTCGATTTCATGCTCCGATTGAAGAGACCCGTATCTTTTTGCTGCGCCGGCTCGTCTTTATGACAGTCTACCAAATCGCTTGAAGGAGACCTTAACGATGACCGGCCCCAAAATGAAGATTCCCCCTATTGTGTCGCCACAAGACTGGGAAGCTGCCCGAGAACAGCTGCTTGTGAAGGAGAAGGCGTTGACCCACGCCCGTGACGCTATGGCGGCCGAACGCCGGCGCATGCCGTGGGTCGCCGTCGAGAAGAAATACGAATTCGATGGCCCCGAGGGGAGGGTCAGCTTGACCAACTTGTTCGCCGGGCGCCGTCAGTTGATCGTCTACCGCGCGTTCTTCGAACCCGGCGTCTACGGCTGGCCCGATCACGCCTGCCGGGGTTGCTCGATGATGGCCGATCAAGTCGCACACCTCGCGCATCTCAACGCTCGCGACACAACGCTCGTGTTCGTTTCGCGCGCCGGGCAGGCGGACATCGCACGCCTGAAAGCGCGCATGGGTTGGAAGATGCCCTGGTACACGATTACCGATGGCTTCGATGCCGACTTCGGTGTCGATGAGTGGCACGGCACGAACGCATTCTTCCGCGACGGCGATCGCGTTTTTCGTACGTATTTCGTGGACAACCGCGGTGACGAGGCGATGGGAAGTACTTGGAGTTACCTCGACATTACCGCGCTCGGACGCCAGGAAGAATGGGAGGACTCGCCGGAAGGCTATCCTCAAACCCTACCCTACACGTGGTGGAACTGGCACGACGCATACACCGGTGGTCCGCCGGACGCGAAATGGAGTCAGGTCGTAGCGGCCGCACAGGAGTGGCCGGAACCCCAGCCATCAACGGGCGGAGTGACGTGATTCTGATCGCCCACATCTTGGGGATGCCGGTGGAGGAGCTTTTGGCACCGGCGGCGAGCGGGGTTACCGCCACGATGCTGCTGAGCCTCGTTTCGGTCGTGTCGGGTCTGCGGCGCCAACGGAGAAGAACAGTAGACGATGCTCGACGAGATGCATGCCGTTTTGCCCGCGATGATGGAAGCGCGCAGCCGCTTCATGCAACTCGTCGACGAACTTCGTCCGGAACTCCATCGTTATTGCGCGCGCATGACCGGGTCGGTTTTCGACGGTGAGGACGTCCTCCAAGACACGTTAGCAAAGGCCTACTACGCTCTGGGCCAGATGCCGGAGCCACCAACCTTGAAACCCTGGCTCTTCCGCATCGCGCACAACACCGCGATGGATTTCCTCAAACGGAGCGAGCGGAAAAACGTGGATCTCGTTCCCGATGTGCCGGAGCGCGCCGAGCCCGAAGAGCCCGGCGTCGATCCGGCGCTTGTGGAAGCTGCGCTCGCGGTTTTCGTCGAACTACCGCCGGTGCAGCGCAGCACGATCATCCTTAAGGACGTCCTCGGGCACTCGCTCGAAGAAGTGGCCGCCACCATGGGCACGACGGTCGGAGCCGTTAAAGCTGCCCTATCGCGGGGGCGCCGCAATATCGGGCGAACGTCGCGCGAGGGCAGAACGTCGCCGGCACCGCGGCCATCTATGGAGCAGCAAGCGATGTTGCGCCGCTATGTAGATCTCTTCAACGATCGCAACTGGGACGGACTGCGCGCGCTGCTTGGCGAGGAATCACGGCTCGATCTCGTTTCTCGCGCACAACGACGTGTCGAAGACGCGCGCTACTACGATCGTTATGCCGAACTCCTCAAGACCGAAGACATCCGGGCCGAGGCAGGCTTTGTCGACGGCGTTCCCGCCATCGCGATGTTCAGCCCGCCAACAAGCACATCGCCGGCGTACTTCGTCCTGCTGGAGTCCATTGGCGGCCGAATTTCGCTAATTCGCGATTTCCGCTACATTCCTTACATCGCAGCAGACGCGCGGTTTTCAAAGTCTGCCTAAAGCCCTCACGTTCTGAGCCGTCAGCGCAAGCTGGGAATCTCGCGCAAGCGCGCATATTCGCCGCGTCCCCATTTCAGTAAGGTCGCCGGTCGCGATAATACATTCGGGTGCCTGCCGCAATCGGTCGATCGCGGCAAGCACCCGGTGCAGCGGCTACGCGACGTGCGGGATGTGATGCAGGATGTGGGCGCGCCGCTTGTGCATGTCGCTGATCTGGGCGACGATCACGCCTCTCAGCATACCGGGCCGACATTATCGCCTCGTTAAGGCTCAACGGTTTCATATTCTCTTTCATACGCGATTTCCGTTACGTTCCACAGAACGCAATCGATGCGCGTTTCTCACCCTGCGCCTCCGCCGAGGGAGCTTGCCGTCGCGCAATCTGTTGCAACTCGCCGAGCTGAGCGCGTATGGCTTTTCTGTTCTCATTTCAAAAGCGCACGATGATTCGCAATTCCGTCAAGGAATCGTGATTGCGAATCTCCGTCGAGCGCGCGACGTCGCCACGCCCGTCGTGAGGCTCGCTTCGTCAGCAAGCTGCCCTGCCGTCATTCGCTCGCCGCGCGCGTCTCGGGCTCCGGCCGCTGCCACCTCGGGGCGCTCGCGTTGCGCCTGAGCGGAGCCGTAAGCACAGGGTCACGCCCGGCTGCATGGGAAGATAACGCCATGCAGGACGCTAGGAGCCCTGTGACCTTTCTGTTTTCGGACATCGAAGGCAGCACCGAACGCTGGGAGCGAGATCCGGGCGCGATGGCGGCGGCACTCGCGCGTCACAACGAGCTGCTCCGCAACGCAATCGAAACGCATGGCGGCCATGTCTTCAAGTTGATGGGCGACGCGTTCTGTGCCGTCTTTGCTACCGTCCCGGATGCTACCGCAGCGGCGTTGGGCGCGCAGCGCGCGCTGCTTGGTGAAGATTTCTCGGCGGTTGGCGGCATACGCGTCCGCATCGCTCTGCATACCGGTCACGCGCACGAGCGTGAGGGCGACTATTTCGGTCCCACGCTCAATCGTATTGCGCGCCTGGTATCGATCGGCCACGGCGGCCAGATTTTGATCTCGGGGCCGTCGGCAGCATTGCTGCAAGATGCCGTCCCGTCGGAGAGCGTGCTTCGCGACCTCGGCGCACACCGTCTGAAAGACCTTGCTCGGCCGGAGCACGTCTACCAGCTCGCAGCCCCGGATTTGCTCGACAAGTTTCCGCCGCTGCGCTCGGTGGATTCTTTCCCGAATAATCTGCCGCAACAGCTCACGTCGTTTGTGGGTCGAGCCGATGCCGTCGCGGAGATCAAGGACCTCTTAAAGCAGCACCGCCTCGTTACGCTGGTAGGTGCGGGCGGTGCCGGCAAAACACGCTGCGCGATTCAAACCGGAGCCGAACTGCTCGATCGCTTTGGCGATGGCGTTTGGATGGTCGAGCTCGCTCCGATTTCCGATCCGTCGCTCGTCGTCACAACCATCGCCGCGGTCTTAGGCGTGCGAGAAGTGCGCGGCGAGGACCTGTTGGCGACGCTCGTGACGCACCTGGAGCAACGACGGGTCCTGCTTCTCCTGGATAGCTGCGAGCACCTGATCGACGAGACGCGTCGCATCGCTGCCGCCATTCTGCGCGCTTGCGCTGGAGTCTCCATTTTAACGACGAGCCGCGAAGCACTGGGAATCGCCGGAGAGCACGTGTTTCAAATGCCGTCGCTAGAAATGCAAGCCGCGGTGGAGCTGTTCGTCGATCGCGCGCGAGCGATCGACGCGCACTTCGAACTGACGGATGAGAACGCCCAGTTCGTGACGGAGATTTGCCGGCGGCTCGACGGCATTCCGTTCGCGATAGAGCTGGCGGCTGCGCGGATCAAACTACTCTCCCCGCGACAGCTCACACAAAAACTCCATGAACGATTTCGCTTGCTAACCGCCGGCTACAAGAGCGCGCTGCCGCGTCATCAAACGCTGCGTGCCACGATCGACTGGAGTTACGATCTCCTCGACGAACACCTTCGAGCGCTCTTTCGCAAACTTTCGGTCTTCGTGGGTGGATGGACGCTGGAAGCGGTAGTCCCGGTCTGCGCCGATGAGTGCGACGAGTGGGACGCGCTCGAGCGGCTCTCTTCGCTGGTGGACAAGTCCCTAGTAGTCGTAGAGTCCTTGGGCGACGAGCGGCGCTACGATATGCTGAGCTCGATTCGAGAGTACGCGCGCGAGCGTCTGGCCGATGCACATGAGAGCGAAGCAACCGCGACGAATCACGCCCACTTTTACGCCACCTTCGTCCATTCGCTGACGCCGCTGGTTCCCGATCTCGAGGATGCAAAATGGCAGCGACTCCTCGCCACAGAGCTTGACAACGTTCGGGCCGCGATCGACTGGGCGATTTTTCAGGAGCACGATCCACAGGCCGGCCTCAAACTACTCGCCGATCTCGAGTGGCCGGAGCTCATCGTCACGCCGCACGAAGCCTTGCGCTGGTACGAAGCGGCGGTTGCTGCCGAAAGCGCGATGCCCAACGATCTCGTTTACGCGCGGGTGCTTCGTCACTGCGTCATTTTAGGATGGCTTACCGGACGAGCCACGGCGCAGCGCGAGCAGCTCGCGCTGCGCGCCGTCGAGGTTGCGCGGCGGAGCGGCGATCTCGATGAAATCGCTCGGGCGCTTGGCAATCTTGGCGCGATCTATGCGATCGCGGGTCGTTTCGAAGAGACCGAGCAGCGCTTCGTTGAAGCGTACGCTTCACCCGAACGGCTCTCGCGTCTTGCAGCGAACGCGGTGCTTCGTATGTGGGCGGTCAGCAATTTGCAGTCCGGCGATCTCGAGCGCGCGCGGCGCCGTTTCTCGGAGGTCGCGCGCTTAGAGCGTCCCGGAAGTGAGGCGCACGCGAGCGCGCTGCTCAATCTG
>DATHOO010000244.1:0-15167 GCA_035484815.1 Candidatus Acidiferrales bacterium | reverse complement strand
CTCCGCAAAACGTGAATAGGCCGCGAAATACATGATTCCCGCAATGTCGACGTCGGCCCATTGCACCTGCAGCCGGCTGTCGAACGTCCGCGCATCCGGCGGCAGCGTATCACGAAACCTACTCATCAGGATGACAAAGGGCGGCGTACCGGGCGAGGGGGTCAGCTTCGAGGTTGACGTGGGTGCCGGGGGGTCGCGAGCCGAGGGTTGTGCGCGCGAGCGTTTCCGGAATTAGCGCGACTTCGAACCAGCCGGGCTGCGCGGCAGCGACGGTGAGGCTAACGCCGTCGACCGCGATGAAACCCTTCGGTGCGATCATCGCAGCGATGGAGCCCGGCGCCTCAATTCGCATGCGCTCGCCCTGACCCTCGGGAACGCGCGTGAGCACCGGTGCAGCGGCATCGACATGCCCGTAGACCAAATGCCCGCCGATTCGCTCGCCAAGGCGCAGCGCGTACTCCACGTTCACGAGCTCACCGGCGGCGCGCTCACCAAGTGTGCTGCACGCGAGCGTCTCGGGTACGACGTCGAACACGACGTCGTCACCGGCTACGGTTCTTGCGGTCAAGCAGACGCCGTCGATCGCGATCGAGTCTTTGGGCTCCACTCGCTCTCGTTGCGCGCCTTCGCAGCGCACGACGAGCGTCGCACCGCCGGTCGGCAGCGCATCGATCCCCATGACCCTCCCACGGTACGCTACGAGTCCGCTAAACATCTGACATGCTCAGAATGCCCGAGAGGATCACGTCGTCGCCGGCGCGCTCGACTCGGTCGAATCGCAGACGCATTTCGGCAAGGGAAAGGTTCTTGGCGGCAAGCACCGGCACAGCCGACTCGTTGGCCAAGAAGCGGGGAGCGATCGCCCAGTAGACGCGATCGACCAAGCCTCCGGCGATCAAACTTGCGGCGAGCTTTGGACCGCCCTCGCAAAGCACGCTGAAGATTCCGCGCGCGCGCAGATCCTTCATCGCCTCTCGCAAATCGAGCGCGACGGCGTCCGGCGCACCGACGTAGAGCACTTCGGCCATAGCCTCGAGTTCGACGAATCGGTCGCGCAGACCGGCGGGCGCGAGCACGATCGTCGTAGCATACCCTTCGTCACGAGCGAAGACCCGGCTCCCCGTCGAAATCGGCGCGCTTGCGCATGCGACGACGCGCTTATATTGGCGGAGGCGGTCGTGCGTCGGTCGCACCGTCAGCAGCGGGTCGTCGACGCGAACCGTTCCGGCGCCGACCATCACCGCATCGTACGCGATCCGTAGCTCGCGCACATAGCGCCCTTCGGCCTCGGAGCCGAGGCGCTCGCGCACGCCTGGACGACTTGCAACGACGCCGTCGAGCGACATCGCCATCTTCAAACCCACGTACGGGCGATCGCTGCGGCTCACCCGTTCGAAGGCCTCGATCAAGACTCGTGCCGTCGCATCGTCGGCGATCGCGACGTCGATGCCGGACTCCCGCAGTTGTGCCGCACCGCCATGGTGCGCCGGATCGAACGTTCCAGCAACGACCCGCGCGATACCGGCGTCAATGAGCGCGCGCGTGCACGGCGGCGTGCGACCGACGTGAGGACATGGCTCGAGCGAAACGTAGACCGTGGCGCCACGCGCCGAGGAGCCCGCTTGCGCAAGCGCGTGCGTTTCGGCGTGCGCGTCGCCGGCGCGATGGTGATAGCCTTCGCCGACGACATGCCCTTCACGAACGATGAGTGCGCCGACCGGCGGATTCGGCGCCGTGTTGCCGATGCCGCGGGCAGCCAGCTCGTAGGCCCGCTGTAAAAAGAGCTCGTCGGCCGGCGTTAATTGCTCTGAGACGCGTTCCACGGTTGTCCGGTCTTCGTCACCGCGACGACCACCGCATCCTCGACGAGTCCACCGGCCGCCCGTACCGCGGCGGCGCAGTCGCGTAACGTCGAGCCGGTCGTGCAAACGTCGTCGAATAAGACGACGCGCTTTCCGGCGACGCCCGCTTCATGGCAGGCGAATCGACCATGCGCTGCAAGCCGCGCGGCGCGCGAGCGACCGCGCTGCGCATCGCCCGATCGCTGCTCGAGTGCGGCGAGAACCGTTGCGTAGGCGAGCGTCGCGGCATCTCGCGCGACAAGCGCGACACCGTCGAGACCGCGGACGCGTCGCCGCTTTGCGGTCGTCGGAATCGGCACGAGTATCGAGCCCGGCAGGATCAAGCCGGCTGCCAGGCGGCCCAACGCCTCCGCAACGTCTCGGCGACCGTCTTTCAGCGCGAGAATCGCGGACCGCAAGCTGCCCTCGTACGACCCAAACGCGCTGACGCGCAGCGTCGGAAACCTAACGTGAATCCGCTCGCACGTCGCCGCACAGGCATCGCAAAAACCGCTGCCGAGCATGCTGCAGCTCGCGCACTGCGCCGGAAAGACGAAATCGAGCAGTGGCCGCCAGACCATGCCGCTCGATCACGACGGCGCGGCGAGTTAACTAGAGATGAGTCGTGCGAGTTGGCTCCCCAATACGTCGTTCGGAATGAGTCCGCGATAGATATACTGCACGACGCCATGCCGATCGATGAAAATGCTCTCCGGCAGACCGCCGACCGCGAATGCCGCTGCGAACTGACCCGGATCGAGTCCGACCGGCGCAACGTCGAACTGTTTGGCGAATGGTAGCACGGAGTTCGCCGACTCTTGCTCGTCGACGAAGAGGAAGACGATCCGGTCGTGATACTGCTTTGCCTGCTGCAGGATCGACGGCAACTCTCCGCGGCACGGCGGGCACCACGTCGTAAAGACGTTGATGTATGCGGGACGCCCGTCGAAGTTCCCGGTCACCGAGCCGCCATCGAGGGTCTTGAGCAGAAACGCGGGCGCAGCCTCGCCGATTTGCACGACCGCGCCGCGTGAAACGCCTGGGGCGGCCGCGGCGGCTAGCGTCAGGATGACAAGTGCGGCGGGGCCGAGCAGCGCGCGAGACACATTTTCAGTGTACCCACTTTACCCATCATTAGCGACGAGCGAATCGATCAAAATTGTCTCCGGCGCGACGTCGTAGTCTTTGCCGACGATGCTGTCGCGCAGATCCGAACCCGAACCGATGGTTGCGCCTTGCCAAAGGATCGTACGTTTAAGGCGGGCGCCCGCTTCCACCGTCACGTCGTCATCGAGGACGCTCGGACCCACGATCGAGCAGCCGTCGCCAATCCAGACACGAGCCCCCATGCGCACCGGACCCGTAATTCGCGCGCTTGGCGCAAGGCGCGCGGATGGATCGACGCCGTCCGGCTCGGCGTGAGGAATGCGCACGATGCCGCGGACGACATCGAAGCTGGCGCGCCGATATTCCCTTGGCGTCCCAATATCCGCCCAGTAGGCGCCGCGGGCATCGAATCCATAGAAGCGCTCTCCTGCGTTTTGCAACGAGGGAAACACCTGCTTGCCGAAGTCGTAGAACTCGCCTGCGGGGATGTGTTCGAAGATCGCCGGCGAGAACGCATAGACTCCGGTGTTCGCCATTTTGCTACGCTCCGTTCCCTTTGCGGGCTTCTCCTGGAACTCGACGATTTTGCCGCGGTCGTCGACGACGACGACCCCGTACTGATCGACCTCCTCGCACTCGACGAGTCCGATGGTCGCCATCGCGTCGCGATCGCGATGGAATTCAAAGAGCCGATCGAGGCGCATGTCGGTAACCTCGTCGCAGCCGATCACCAGGAAGTGCTCGTCGCCGAAAAACGTCTCTATTTTTTTTACGGCACCGGCACTGCCGAGCAGTTCGGGCTCGTGCGAGTAGTAGAGCTTGACGCCGAAGCGCGAGCCGTCGCCCAACGCCGCGACGATCGCGTCGGCGAGATAGTGCACGTTAATCGCGATCTCGTCGAAACCGTACGCTTTCAAATAGCGCATGAGATGCGCGGCGTTCGGAACGCCGGCAACCGGAACCAGCGGTTTGGGGACGAGTTTGGTCAGGGGATAGAGGCGCGTGGAAAGGCCCCCGGCGAGGATCATCGCCTTCACGAAACGGTCGTTCCGTTTCGCGCCGGGCGCAAACCGAGTTCGTCGAGTGCGACGAGCCAAACGAAACGCGGCAACGCCAGCTGACGGCGCCAGCGCCACGGCTCTTTCACGAGCCGGTAGAGCCACTCCAATCCGAGCTTGCGAACGATCGCTGGTGCGCGCTCGATGCGGCCGCCGATGACGTCAAACGAGCCGCCGACGCCAACGCCTGCCCCGCACCCCGTCGCGCTTAAATGTTCGGCAAGCCAATACTCTTGCCGCGGCGAACCGAGGCCGGCCAAAAGCAGCTGCGCGCCGCTGGCCGCGATCGCGCCGACGACTGCCGGCGTCTCATTCTCGGCAAAATAACCGCTGCGTGTCCCCGCAACGCGCAGTTGAGGAAACCGTGCCTTCAGGCTTGCGGCCGCGTCAGCCGCAACGCCTTGCGCGCCGCCGAGAAAATAGATGGCGAGATTGCGCGCCGCGGCGCCGGCGCAAAGCCGCTCGATAAGTTCGACGCCCGCGACGCGCTCGCGCAGCGCCGCTCCATGGCGACGCGCAACGGCAAGCACGCCGACCGTATCGCAGAGCGAAAGCGCCGCATGATTGACGATCGCTCGAAACTGCGGATCGCTTTGAGCGTGCACGACCATCTCGGTTCCCAACGTGACGACCTGCGCGCCTGCGGCCTCGTTCGCGAGCGCGAGAATGCGATCCGCCGCCTGTTGCGCGTCGACCGGATCGAGCCGGCAGCCGAGAATTTCCAAGAGCGCTTTCACCGGCGCTCGGCGGGTTGCGATGCGTACGGCGCGATGAGCGGCAGCAGGCGATCCGCGAGGGCAGCGGGCATCGCGTCGAGCGGCAGGCGGCATTCGCCGGCGCGAAAACCAAGTTGGCGCATCGCCCACTTCACCGGAATCGGACTCGTCGTCGCAAAGAGCGCGTCGATCAGCGGCAGGAGCGATCCATGAATCTGGGCCGCCTCCTCTACACGCCCGGCGCGGTAGGCATCGAGCATCCGGCGGTATTCGGGCGAGCACAGGTGCGACGCGACGCCGACGACGCCGTCGGCACCGAGCGCCAAACACGGCAGAAAGAGGTGATCGTCGCCGGCCCAGACCACGAATCCCTTGGCGCGTCCGCGCAAGACCATGCCAATCTGCTTGAGGTCGCCGCTCGATTCTTTCACGCCCGCGAGATTGACGTGGCGGTTCGCCAGCTCGAAGAGCGTATCGGGCAGCATGTTGGCAGCGGTCCGGCCCGGGATGTTGTAGACGACAACCGGCAACCGCGTTGCCTGCGCGATCGCGCCGAAATGCGCGAGCATTCCGCTCTGCGTCGGCTTGTTGTAGTACGGAACGACGGCAAGAATCGCGTCGACGCCGGCGACTTCGGCTTCCCGCACCGCGGCGACCGATTCGTGCGTCGCGTTGGTGCCGGCGTTCGCAACGACGACCGCCGCGTTCCCGACGGCCTCTTTCACCGCCGTCCACAGGGCGACTCGCTCCTGTGGTTCGAGCGTCTGTCCTTCGCCAGTCGAACCCGCCACGATGAGACCGTCGTTCCCGCGGTCGACCAGCCAGCGCGCCAAGCGCTGCGCTTCGCGCAAATCGAGCGCGCCACTCTCATCGAACGGCGTCACCATTGCCGTAAGAATCGTGCCGAGGTTCATGAGACCTTTTCTCCTTTGCCGAGCTCAAACTGTTCGTGGACCGCGATTTCGGCGCGCGTCACGTGATCCACCGGTACCAAGACCGAGATCGTGACGTTGCTGTCGGTGCAGTGAATGATCTCCACGTCGGCGTGCGAGAGCGCTTCGACGACGCGGTGGACGACCCCGGGTGCGTAGCGCATGCCCGTGCCAACGACGGAGAGCTTCGCGCAGCCTTCGCGGATGCGCACGGCCAGATTCAAGTCGCCGAGTAAGCGACGCAACTCGCTCCCGCGATCACCTTCGACCACGAAGGCCACGCCGGCCTGATTGATCGTCACCTGGTCGATTGAGATCTCCGCCTCCGCGACGCGGCGAAACATCTCGAGCTCGGTCTCCATCCGTCGCGCCGGCGATTCGATGTCGCCCCGGATAATCCGAATCCAGGTCACACGCCCCGACGACGTCACCCCGGTAACCGGACGATGGTAGTCAACGCGCTCGTCAACGGTCGTGCCGCGATCGGTGCGCAATCCCTTGATCGCGTAACTCGTGCCCGTCAGATTCGCGTACTCGGCCGCTTTGCCGTGCATCACCTTTGCGCCGTGACCGGCCAGCTCCGTCATTTCGGCGAGCGAGGCGCGTTCGATGGTCTGCGCGTCGGGAACGCGCCGCGGATCGGCGGTCATCGCGCCGCTCACGTCGGTATAGATGTCGACGCGCTCGGCGTCGAGCGCGTGTCCGATTGCGATCGCAGAGAGGTCGGTCCCGCCGCGGCCAAGCGTGGTAATGCTGCCGCGTTCGGTCGCGCCTTGAAAACCCGCCACAACCGGAACGGTGCCGCGATCGAGCTCGGTCAGAATTGCCTTGGGATCGACGCGCAGAATCGTCGCGTCGCCGTAGCGCGCATCGGTCACGATGCCGGCCTGAGCGCCGGAGAGCGCCACCGCCTCAATTCCATCAGTGGTGAGCATGTCGGCGAAGACCGCCGCGCAGATCAACTCGCCTGCAGCCAACAGCAGATCGGCGTTTGCGTTTCCCGTACGCCCTTCAATTAATGAAAGCAGCGTATCGGTCGCGTAGGGCGCGGGGGAGCGACCCATCGCCGAAACCACCGCCACCGTTGCAAAACCCGCGTCGCGCGCGTCGCGTACGCGGCGGGCGGCGAGCTCGCGTTCTTCCGGCGTCGCCACCGAGGTTCCACCGAACTTGAGTACGGCGACGTTCACGCTCGCACGTGACCCTTTGCGAGCAAGAGCTCGAGAATCTCCACCGCGTTGGTTGCCGCGCCTTTGCGAAGCTGATCGCCGACACACCACAAGGCGAAGTGTCGCGAACCTTCGGCGCGCAGCCGCGCGACGTGGACTTCGTCGGTGCCTTCAACGTCGCGGGGTGTGACGATCCCTTCGCGGTAAAAGATGATTCCGGGAGCGTCCTCAAAGGCCGCGGCAAGCGCCTCCGCGTTCGTTTCGCGCTCAGTCTCGACGAAGACCGCTTCGCTGTGGGCCGTCCGCACCGGCACGCGCACGGCCGTCACGCTGACCAAGAGCTCAGGCAAATCGAGCATCTTGCGTGTTTCGTCGCGAACCTTGCGCTCCTCGCCGCTCCAGCCCGCAGAATCGAAAGCGCCGACCTGCGGAACGACGTTGCGTGCGAGCGGGCGTGGGAAAACCGCCGGCGCGGGCTCCGGTTCGCCCGCGGCCATGGCGTGCTCGCCGGCAAGCAGTTCGTCGAGCCCGCGCCGGCCGGCACCGCTTGCGGCCTGATACGTCGCAACCCGCACCGAGCGCAACCCCGCGGTATCGCGAATAGGGCGCAGCGCCGAGCAAAGCACGATCGCGGTGCAGTTCGCGACCGGAAAGAGCCGATGTTCGGCACGCAGCGCGTGCGCGTTGACTTGCGGCACGATCAGCGGAACGTCGGGCTGCATGCGAAAGGTTGGGCTATTGTCGATGACGACCGCGCCGCGTTCGAGCAGCGCCGGCACGTAACGCTCGCTCGCATCCTCGCCGCTCGCAAAGAAGACCACCTCGAAGCCGCGCAAGGCTTCATCGGTAGCGGCCTGCACGTCGAGGTCGTTACCGCGAAATCGCACCGCAGCGGAGCGCGCGCGCGAGGCGAACGGCCCGAGTGCCGCGACCGGCAGATCGCGTTCCTCCAACAGCCGCAGAATCGTCACACCGACGACACCGGTCACGCCGACGACCGCGACGTTCATTGCAGATCGAGCCCCACGGAGAGGCCGCGCGTGCGAAGCACTGCGAAGACCGCCGCGAGCATGCCGTTGACGAAAGAATCGCGACTGAGCGAGTCGTGGCGAATGGTGAGCAGCTCGCCGGGGCCCCCGAAGAGCACTTCTTGGTGAGCGAGAAGGCCTGGGAGCCGCACGCTGTGAATCGGCGGCAGTTTCTTGCCGGCGCGCTCGACGCCAAGCGCGGTCTCCCGGGCCGTTCCCGACGGTTTGTCCTTCTTGGCGGAGTGATGCAGCTCGATGATCTCCGCATCAGGGAAAAAACGCGCCGCTTCTTGCGCGAAGCGCATCATCAAGATCGCCCCGATTGAAAAATTCGGTACGATGAGCACGCCAACGTTTCGTTCGTTGGACATTGCCGAGAGCGCGGCGCGCTGCTCGTCGCTCCATCCGCTCGCGCCGACCACGGTCGGTATCCCGCGCGCGACGGATGCCAGCGAGATCTCATAACTGCCCGGCTGCGTTGTTAGATCGAGTAGAACGTCGGGCTTTTGGGCGAACAGATCGTCGAGCGAAGCAACAATGGCGTGCTCGGGATCGGCGGTGCGCGCAA
The DNA here is from genome assembly GCA_035484815.1 of Candidatus Acidiferrales bacterium. Lineage (GTDB taxonomy): Bacteria > Vulcanimicrobiota > Vulcanimicrobiia > Vulcanimicrobiales > Vulcanimicrobiaceae > Cybelea. The sequence continues at coordinate 6,748 of DATHOO010000244.1, read as the reverse complement.
GACCGCCGCAGTATAAGCCCCGATCCTGCAACGCTTTGCGCGCGACGGTGCCCATGCGTCCCATCGCACCTGCAACTGCTACCCGTATTCGATCGGTCATCCTGCCCCTAGATGGAGGCGTTACCGGTTGCTAGATCTTTTCGAGCGGCGCGTATTTGAGCATGAGCATCTTCTGACCGACGTTCGGAAAGTCGATCGTCACGAGGCCGTCACCGCCGGCGCCTACGATGCTCTCGATTCGTCCCTCACCCCATTTCGGGTGACGCACGCGATCCCCATCTTTGAGACCGAGATGCACGCCTGCGCCGGCCGATTCGTGAATCGCGACTTCGCGCCAGCGGCCCCCGGCGGGTCGCGGAAGCGGAATGCTATCGCTCTCAAGAACTTCGAGCAGCGGAATCTCTTCCAAAAAGCGCGACTTCGGATAGGCGTAGGTGTTGCCGAAGATCGCGCGGCGCGATGCGTAGGTAAAAAAGAGACGGTCGATCGCACGCGTGATTCCAACGTAGGCGAGCCGCCGCTCCTCCTCCAACTCCGCCGGCTCGGTGAGCGTGCGACTATGCGGAAAGACACCCTCTTCTAGCCCCGTCAAAAAGACGCTCGAAAACTCCAGACCTTTGGCGCTGTGCAAAGTCATGAGCGTCACGTACGAAGCATCCTCGTCGAGCGTGTCGAGATCGCTTACCAGAGCGATGTTGCCGAGAAAGCCCGCCAGCGACGGTTCTTCTTCGCTCATCTGGTATTCGCGCGCCACGCCGACGAGTTCGGAGAGATTTTCCAGCCGTGCTCGGGCATCGTGCGAATCTTCACTCTGCAACTCTCGCACGTAGCCCGACCGCTCCATGACGGCAACGAGCAGATCGGCGACGTTGCCTATCTCAGCGATGTGGCGCAGCTCCGTAATGAGTTCCGCGAAGCGTTCGAGCTCTTTGAGCTTCTTCGGCACCGCCGAACGCAACAGGTCGCTATCGAAAATCGCCTCGCCGACCGAGACGCGGGCCGCGTTGGCCGCCTGTACGAGCGCCGCCAACGTCTGTTGCCCGATTCCGCGACGCGGTACGTTCACGATCCGTTTGAACGCCAGCGCGTCCGACGAGTTGACGATATACCGCAGATAAGCGATGACGTCTTTGATTTCGGTGCGCGCATAGAAGCCGACGCCACCGACGACGCGATACGGAATGCCGTCGGCTAGCAGCGCTTCTTCGAAGACGCGCGACTGCGCGTTGGTCCGGTAGAGGACGACGAAATCGCGATATGCCAAGCCGTCGCGTACGGAGTTCTTGATCTTCTCGACGACGTAGCGGGCTTCGTCGCGTTCGGTCGCCGCCGGATAGACCGTGATCGGCTCGCCCTCGCCACGCTGCGTAAAAAGTCGCTTCGGCGCGCGCGAACGGTTGTTGGCGACCAGCGCGTTCGCTGCGTCGAGGATGCGGGTCGTGCTGCGATAGTTCTCCTCGAGCTTGAAGATTTTCGCACCCGGAAAGTCTTCTTCGAAGCGTAGGATCATGCGATAATCGCTGCCGCGCCACGAATAGATGGATTGATCGTCGTCTCCGACGACCGTGATGTTGCCGTGGTGGGCGGCGAGCAACGCGACGAGCCGATATTGCGCGGTGTTGACGTCCTGATACTCATCCACGAGCACGTACTCGAAGCGCTGCTGATACTTCTCGCGGGTTGCTTTGTCGCGCTCGAGCAGGTGGATCGTGCGAACGATGAGATCGTCGAAATCCAGCGAGTTCGACTCGGAGAGCCGGCGCTGATACTCGGTGTAAACGTTGGCGATCCGCTCGCCGGCAAAGGACGTCTGGCGCTGCGCGTACTCTTCGGGCCAAATCAGCGCGTTCTTCGCTTTATCGATCTCGGCGAGGCAGGCGCCAGGCGCGAGATGCCGTTCGTCATAATCGAGGTCGTCCAGAATCTCTTTGACGAGCTGCCGCTGATCCGATTCATCGATCACCGCGAAACTACGGCCGATGCCGATTCGCGAACCATCGCGACGCAAAATGCGAACGCACATCGCGTGAAAGGTTCCAACCCAGAGGTCGCGGGCGATCGGACCGACCATGGCATGCAGCCGCGACTTCATCTCGCCGGCAGCCTTGTTGGTGAACGTTACTGCAAGAATGCGTTCGGGAGCGACTCGTAACTCGCCGAGCAGGTAGGCGATGCGATGCGTCAGGACCCGTGTCTTACCGCTCCCTGCGCCGGCGAAGATCAAAACCGGGCCATCGGTATGCCGAACGGCGGCAGATTGCACGTCGTTGAGGATTTCCGTTTCGAGGAGCATTTATAGCGTTTCGCCGCTATTTGCGTCGTTCCTTGTTACACGACTGCAGTGCGACGTTTGCGGCAAGACTTAGCGAACTGCGCGCAGCACCCGCGCTCGTCGAGCCGCCATCGCAGAGGCGGCAGAGAGCAGTGCGAGCGTCGACTCGGCGCCCATATTGTGATTTACCGTTGTTTCACCTAGACCGTCGTAGCATCCGCCGCCGTTCGCCATCGTTATGCCGCGCGAGTTCTTGCCGTAATACCATTCCAGAGCAAGTTCTGCGTTTGCAAAGTGGCTCGCATCGCCGCTGAGGTCGAAGGCTGCCAACTGCGCATCTACCATCGCGCAGGCTTCAAGCGGTTGCTGCGCGTACCTCGCCCGCGGACCGTCGCGCGGATACCATCCGTCGTTCCCAATTGGTACGTAAATACCGTTTTCGACCGTCACGCGTTCGTAAAAGGCTAGCGTCGCGAGCCCAGCGTCGGCGAAGCGCGACTCCCCAAGCACCTGGCCGGCTCGGATCAACGCTTCCGGTAGCCGAGCGTTGTCGTAGGTCATGCCCTGTTCGAACCAGCACCAGTCGTCGCTTGCGGTCGCCTCGTAGGCTGCGAGCACTTCGCCGGCTAGGTACTGTAGGGCGCCGGCGTAGCGAGGATCGCGAGCGGCGGCGTAGGCGTAGGCGAAGCCAAGCGTCGCGTAGGCACGCGAGCGAAGGTACTCAAGCCATTCCAGCGACGCCAGCGCTCGATCGAGGAGGGTGCCACAGACGTTTCGCCAGGTTTGCGTCGGCGCATTGGCGACGCCGTAGCCGAGCGCCCAAATCGCACGGCCGCAACTGTCGTGCGTACCTATCTCATCGAGCCAGGTGCGGTCGTAATCCATGAAGTTGTGAAAGCGGCCGTCGTCGAGCTGGGCATGATGCATGAAGGAAAGGTAGATCGAGGCGAGCCGATGGCTAAGCTTCTCCGTGGGCGACAGCCGAAGGTGCTGGAGCACAACGATCAAGCCGCGCGCTACGTCGTCGGTGCAGTAGCCAAACTTTCGGTTTGGAACGTTCTCGAGCGCGTGCTGAATGACGCCCACGTCGTCTGAGAGCACCGCCAGATAGTCAAGCGGGGGCGCCGCTCCGAGAACGCGCGCCTTAGGCAGAAGGCACCAGCTCGAACCGGCCCTCGGGGCAGAGTTCGCTGAACAGTTGCTCGTAGGCCGCCGCAACGTGTGGCCACGTCATCTGCCGGCCGAACCGATATGCGCGCCGCTCGGTCGCGCGGCGAAGCGACGGATCGTCAAGCAGCATGTTCAGCCGCAAAGCGATCGACGGCGCATCGCGAAACTCGCAGAGAAAACCGCGGTTGTGCGCGAGCAGCTCCTGCGCGTACAGGTACGGCGTCGAGATGATCGCTTTGCCGCAACCAACCGCATAGGCGAGCGTGCCGCTCACGATCTGCGCCGGATTGAGGTAGGGCGTAAGGTAGATGTCCGTGGCCGCGAGATAGCTCACGACTTCGTCGAAGTCGAGGTACTTGTCGACCAGCTGAATGTTGTAATTCAAGCCGTACTCGCGAACCATTGCGATCAGCGACTCGCGATACGATTCACCTTCCTGGCGCCGCACGACCGGATGCGTTTCGCCGAGAATGAGATAGAGCGCCTCCGGATGACGTTTTACGACGTCGCGCATCGCTTCGATTGCATACTCGAGACCCTTGCCGCGGCTAATCAATCCAAACGTGGAGATCGTCGTGCGCTGACCGATGCCGAACGAGGCTTTGGCCGCCGATGTATCCTGAAAGGGAACGTCGGGGACGCCGTGGTGGATCGCTCCGAGCGAGCGCGGGTCGATCCCGTACGTGGTCTCGAGCAGATGGCGCCCGGTTTCGGAAAGCGCCACGACCTTCGTGGCGTGCTTGCAGAGCTCGCGCGTTACCCGCAAATAGCTTTCCTCGGGATCCGGTAAAATGGTGTGCAAGGTAAGCACGACCGGTTTTTCGAGAGAGCGCATGAAGTCGACGAGCCATTCGCCGCGCTCGCCGCCAAAGAGCCCATACTCGTGCTGAATGTTCACGAGCTCGACCGGAAATGTGTTGACGAATTCGGCGGCCGCAACGTAACTTTCGCGCTTGTCTTCCGCGATGCGCGCAACGACCTCGGGAGGGTAGCGGCGCACTTCGGCGCCGGGCTCGTCGATCGCAATCACGGGGCTCGAAAAGCCCACGGCACGGTCGTACGCGTCGACCATGTCTTTTGTAAAGGTCGCGATACCGCACTCACGCGGCGGATACGAACCTAAAAACAGCGCACGCGGTGGCAGCATGTGGGCGACGGTCTCCTCCACTGTAGGACCTAGTGTACCCCGCAGCAGATGCGCGGTAAACCGAGCCTACGGTCGCTAGCCTGCTATTCCTTCAGCCGGGGAGCCCAGGCGAGCCCCCGGTTCCAGCGTGGCCCCGGGCTCGACCGTAACGTCGTGCCCGATGACGCTTCCTTTTGCGATGTGCGCCTTCGGCCCGATCGTGACCCCGCTAGCAACGATCGCTTCCTCTATAAGGGCGTCTGCGCCGACGCTGACTCGCTCCCAAAGGACCGACTCGCGCACGACCGCGCCGGCACCGATGCTGCAGCCCTTCCCGAGCACCACGTTCGGGCCAACTTTTGCGCTCGCATCGACTACGACGTCGGCATCGGCGTGTACCGGCGGAATCACGCCCGGATGGCCATTGAGTGCATCGCTGCCGTTGCCACTCAGGCCGGGCTCGACCGTCAGCGGCATCGCGCCGCTGAGCACGTCACGATGCGCCGCGAGATATTGCTCCGGCCGTCCGACATCGAGCCAATAGTCGTCCGTCGTGTACGCGAAGAGCTGCATCCCTTTCGCGATCGCTTCGGGGAAGGTGACACGCTCGATGGAGACATTTTGATCCGGCGGAATCAGATCGAGGATCTCGCGTTCGAGCAGATACGTTCCCGCGTTGATTTCATGGGTCGGCGCTTCGTCCTTAGGAGGCTTCTCGACAAACGCGGTGACGCGCCCATTTTCATCGTGCACCACGCAGCCGAACGGCGAGGGATCGTCGACGCGAATGAGGTGCAGCGTGCCGATGCCGCCCTTCTCATGATGATACTGGCGCATACCGCGCAGATCGAGGCTCGTGAGAATGTCGCCGTTGAGCACGAAGAACGGCCCGGTGACGTGCTGCTCGACGTTCTTGAGCGCACCCGCCGTTCCGAGCGGCGTCGCTTCGATCGCATACGTAATCTTCATCCCGAGGCGCGAGCCGTCACCGAAGTAATCCACGATCGACTGCGGCATATAGCCCGCCGCGAGAATCACGTCACGAATTTCCGCCGCGTAGAGCCGCTCCATCGTGCGCGCGAGGAACGGGACGTTCATGATCGGCACCATCGGTTTCGGCGTGCCGTACGTCAGCGGCCGCAACCGCGTCCCCTCGCCCCCAACCAAAACGATCGCCTGCATTGGTTTTTGATTCGTCGCCCACGCCGACGTGTCATCCCGAGGGGCCTTCGTAGCCTCCGCTAGCCGAAGGACGGCGCGCGTACAACATTTTGGTAATGCCATACAGTTGGCACTTCGATTGAGTACCATCGCGCTATGGGCAAACGCATCTACGATTGGAGCGCCGTTCAGGCGTATCACGACGAGGGACACGGCTTTGGAGAATGCGCTCTTCGCTTCGGCTTCTCGCGCTCAGCGTCGACAAAGGCGATTCGGAGAGGAGCGTTGCGCGTTGTGCCGTCGCTCTACAGAGATCGTCGGCGCAAACACAACTGGGCTGAGATTCAAGCCTACTACGACGACGGCCACTCATTTCGAGAATGTAAGATGAGATTCGGTTTCTCAATCGCCGCATGGACCAAAGCCACTCGCCGGGGCGCGATCAAGCCGCGTACGTTCGGGATGTCGATCCCGGAGCTGCTGTCGGGCCAAAAGCGTAACCGATCTCACCTCAAAGGAAGGCTCCTTAGGGCGAAACTGCTCGAGAATCGTTGCCAAGAGTGTGGTCTCGTCGACTGGAGAGGACGACGCCTTACAATGCACCTCGACCACATCAACGGGGTCAAGAACGATAACCGACTCGAAAACCTCCGAATGCTTTGCCCTAACTGCCACAGCCAAACGCCCACCTACAGCGGGCGGAACGTCGGATCGAAGCGCCTGCAAGAACCGGGCGTCGCCCTTGTAGTACAGACCGTCGCCATCTTTCCAGGGTCGTCTAGCACACAACATCTTGTTAATGCCATACAGTTGGCACAACCTTTGCGTAGCATCGAGGCATGGCAAGAAAAGTATACGACTGGAAAGCCGTGCAGGTCTATCACGATGCAGGTCACGGCTTCGTCGAGTGCTCGCGTCGTTTTGGTTTCACGCACACCGCTTGGATCAAAGCCATACAGCGTAAGAAACTACGCGTCGCGGCCTCGGCGTTTCAGGACCGGCGGCGGAAATACAATTGG
>DATHOO010000243.1:0-5208 GCA_035484815.1 Candidatus Acidiferrales bacterium | reverse complement strand
CATCAGAAGTCTTACACCGCGGGCCCTTGTGCTCGTGAGATTGCATCCCGTCGGAGTGGTTTGCCATTTTAGTGAGTCCTTTCGGTGACGTGAGCGGCGCGATCCCGAAGCGGCCGACGTGGCCTCGGCGGATCGTTAAGCAGCGATCTTCATGAGGTCTCCCTCTGACTTAGCTTACCCCCTTTTACCCCGAAACGCGAGCCTCGGCGCTTTGCCGCGCTAGGCAAGCGAAAGAACCACACCGCGAGAGCCACGAAAAGAATCACCGGAGGCAACAGCGCCGCGCGATGAAACAGCATGAGCAAAACGGTGCCCACGGCCGCGCCACAAAGATAGGCGAGCCACGCCAGGGCATCACGTTCCGCGTCACGGCGGCGCTCATCGCGCGGTTCCCTAGCAAAGAGGCGCGTTACCGCCGTAACCAGCGTGCCGGTAACGTACGTTGTCGAGATCCCGGGGATACCCGCCTTGGACGCGACGATGCTTTGTGCGCCCATGGCAAAACTCACGAGTGCGATGCAAATCGCGACGACCCATTGACCGTTAAAAATGGCGAATGCGGTGCCCGCCAACGCGACGATAACGGCTTCCGCGAGGACCAAGAAAGCGGCGCGACGCGCATCAAATCCGGCGCGGAAGACCGGCAGTGCCACGCCCGCACCAACGACGAATGCGGCGATCGCTAGTAGCGGCGGTCCGATTCCTAAGCCATTGGACAACGAGCCCAAACGCGAGGCGATGGCGATCCCCAGCAGCACGGTGTTTCCGGTCATATTGGCGGTGAACACGTTTCCGAACCGCAGAAACGAGATCGCGTCGACGCAACCCGCCGTAAACGATAATCCGTAAAAAGGAGCAACTCTCATCAAGGCTCACGCTCGATTTTAGCGTACCTCCAGGAAATGGAGCGCGGCGATCGCGCCGCCGGTGGTTCGAATTCGGCTGGAGCTCCCAAACATTCCTTGTGGCCTCTATTGTTTTGAATCCACGGAAACCCGACCGCATGGTCGCTTTTAAAGCAACTCTCACTGATTACATTTGCCTCAAGAACCACAAACGCTTACGGCCGGGAGGGTTCGGCCGATCGCAAAGAGCATTGCGACTGCTCTTGAGCTAGCTGGCGCGCCGATTGGGCGCGCTTCTTATGGAGGTTCCTCATGCGATCTCGGCTCGTTTTACTCACTGGTGCGCTGCTGGTGCCCTTCGTGGCGGCCTGCGCATCTCAATCGACGACGACTCCTGCGCAGGCGCCGGCGAGCGCCCCTGCGCAATCGGTCCGGGCCGACGTCCGATTTGGCTTAACTCGCACGCAGATCGAGTCAGCCGATGCGCGACGCGGCAACGGATACATGCACGCGGACAAACACAAGGCGACGCTCTTCGTTTCGGACCTCGATGCCGACGCCATCCGCCTCTTCCCGGCGAACAAGAAGAATCCGCAGCAAAACGGCAGCATCACCACCGGCATCAATTTGCCGATCAACGCCGCGGTTGATCTCCACGGCACGCTCTACGTCGCCAATAACGGGAACAGCACCGTCACCGAGTATCCCTTCGGTAAGACCAGCCCGAGCGTGACGCTGAGCGGATCGCAGCTCGTCTTTCCCAACGGCATCGCCGTCGACAACCAGGGTACGGTGTACGTGACCAGCGGCGCGACCGCCGGCGCGTGCTACGTGCTGGTCTATCCGAAAGGCGCCTCGACGCCGAGCGAGCAGATCAATGGATTCGACCTCCCGGTAGGCCTGGCGGTGGACAAGAGTGGCAATCTCTATGTCGGCGACGCCCTTCAAAATGTGATTTGGGAAGTGCCCAAGGGTTCGACGACGCCGACGGAGCTCAGCCTGAGCGGCTTGGACGATCCTGTTGGTGTTGCGATCGATCCGAAAGACAATCTCTTCGTAGCGAACAACCGGAACAACAGCGTGCTCGGTTTCCATCTCGGCGACACCTCGGCGTTTGTCACGATCACGAGCGGGCTTTTAGGACCGTACTCCATCGCATTCGAAAAAACCGGAACGCTGTTCGTGGGCAACAGTTTGCACTATCCGGGCAACGTCGCAGGCTTCAAGAAGAGCAAGACGACGCCATTTGAATCGATCAGCGTTGGAAACCCCGCCGGCCTCGCCGTATACCCGAAACCCAAAGGCTAGTATCTGAGCTCGCACGGGAGGGCGAAGCGTCGCAAGCCCTCCCGTCAGAAACAATCCACCGGCCGTGGGCGTAGATGGCGCGATGGAGCTCCAGATCGATGCCCTAAACAAGCACTACGGCAGAATCCAGGCCGTCCGTGATTTTACGCTGCGGCTCGAGCCCGGCATTCTGGGACTGCTCGGCCCCAACGGCGCGGGGAAGTCCACGCTGATGCGCATGCTCGCCACGGTGACAAAGCCCAGCAGCGGAACGATCCGGTTCAACGGTGACGACGTCGCCAAATCTCCCGATAAGCTGCGCCGGACGCTGGGCTATCTTCCGCAGGACTTTGGAATCTATCCGCATCTCTCGGCGATCGAGTTTCTTGAATACATCGGCGCGCTCAAAGCCATCCCGCGCCGCGCGTTACGTGCCCGTATCGAGAGCTTGCTGGACGTCCTCAACCTTACGCAGGTGGGATCGCGCGCGTTGGGCGGCTTCTCCGGGGGCATGCGTCAGCGTGTCGGCATAGCGCAGGCGCTCCTCAATGAACCGCGGCTGCTCATCGTTGACGAGCCGACGGCCGGATTGGATCCGCAGGAGCGCCTCCGGCTGCGAACGCTGCTGCGCGAAATGGCCGGCGATCGCATCATCGTCTTTTCGACGCACATCTGTTCCGACGTCGAGAGCGTTGCATCGCGTGTCGCCATCGTCAATCATGGAACCCTGCTCGCGCAGGGCCGTCCGTCGGAGCTGATGCAAGGGCGAACCTCGTTGGAAGAAGCCTACCTGCAAATCGTCGCCGGTGCACGCGCTGCGTGACCAGACTCTGGACGATCTACTCGCTGGCGCGCGCGGATCTTCTGGAACGCACGCGTCGCTATCAATACGTTGCGACGATCGCCCTCACGCTGCTGATCGGTACGCTGTTAGTCCCCGCGAGAAACGCCGGCTACGAAACGTTCCTCATCGACGGCTATCGCGGCATCTACAACTCGCCTTGGATCGGCGCGACCTTCGCTATTCTGGCCTCGATGTTACTCTCGCTCTTCGGCTTCTATAACGTCAAAAGCGCCGTCGAGCGCGACCGCAAGACGCGCGTCGGCGAGATCCTCGCCGCGACTTCGGTCGCGCGATTCGACTATGCGCTCGGCAAGGCGCTGAGCAACTTTCTCGTCTTGAGCTCGATGGCGGCGATTCTCTTTCTCGTCGCAATTGCGATGCAGTTCGTGCGCGGTGAGAGCGCGGCACTCAACCTCGGGCAGATAGCCGCTCCGTTCGCGCTGGTCGTCTTTCCTACCATCGCGATGGTCGCGGCGATTGCGCTGCTCTTCGAGATGATTCCATGGCTGCGAGGCGGTCTGGGCAACGTGGCCTATTTCGCCTTGTGGACGTGGTATTTAGTCTGGAGCGTTCAGGCCGAAGCGCCCCACGTGCCGTGGTGGAGAGACATGCTCGGTTTAAATCTCGTGGTCGGTCAAGTTTGGTCCGCGCTGCTGAGGGTCGATCCGCACGCGACGTTGCACTCAGTCGAAATTGGCGCGGGTGGCGAGCACGCGCATCGCCTCTTCACCTTCAGCGCGTTTGCGTGGACTGCAAGCGACGTGGTCGGCCGTTTGATTTGGTTTGCCGTCGCGCTCGGCGTCGTCGCGATTGCGGCGCTGCTTTTCGACCGCTTCGCCAAACCCGCTCGCACTGCCGAACACGCGAAACGCAACGCCGTCGCGGTCCGGTGGCAAGTAGCAGTAACGCGCGTAACCGCCCCGCTGATCGACGCGCTCTTCGGCAGCGACTTCGGCGCGATCGTGCTCGCCGAGCTGCGGCTCCTGCTGGGCGGTCTCAGCTTTTGGTGGTACGTCGTGGCCGCCGGGTTGTGGATAGCACAGCTTTTTGTGGACGCCAAAGCCCAGAGTCTCGTTGTCGGGCTGGCCTGGATCTGGCCGATGTTGCAGTGGTCGCAGTTGGGGACGCGCGAGGCTGTTTTCTCGACCGAGCAGTTCATCTACCCGACGCTGCATCCGATTCGGCGGCAGTTGGTCGCGCAGTGGCTGGCCGGCGTGCTGCTCGCCGTCGCCACGGCGGGCGGTTCGCTGCTCCATTGGGCGCACGCCGGGAACCTCAGCGGCATCGAAGGTATCCTCGCCGGTGCCATCTTCGTTCCGACGCTGGCGCTCGCGTGCGGCGCACTCTCCGGCACGACACGGCTCTTTGAAATCGTCTACCTCTTGCTCTGGTATCTCGGTCCGATGAATCGCACGACGTTCGACTTCACGCAAGGCGCCTACGCACCCGGCTTCACGTTGGCCTCGTTCGTGCTCTTCGCGATGGCGATCGGCGCCCGCAAACTCCGTCTGCAACACGCCTAAAGGACTCGCCGGCCCTATAGGCTTAGCTCCAGGGCTATGACGGTCACCGCCGACCTCGGGTCGACGCTCCACGGAGTCCTTGCGCTCCAACCCGGTGCGTTCGTTCGGCAGCTGAGCGCGCGCAGTAGCGTCTTGGTTGCCGTTGCGATCGTCTTGCTGGCAGGTTTTTCCGAAGCCGTCGGCCAGTCAGTCGTGCTGTTTGCCAACCGCGTGAAACCCACGCGATTCGTGTTTAGCCTCGCAATCCAGGCGCTCTTGTTCGCTTTCGGCTACGCCTTCATGGTCGTTAGCACGTGGGCGATCGGCAGGTTACCGCTCGCATCGCACGTGCCGATCGCGGCGATTGCTCTCGCCTTCGCGCTCAGCTACGCCCCGCTGCTCTTCGCGTTTTTCGGCGCGCTGCCGTATCTGGGCGTTCCAATCACTTGGGTGCTGCGCATATGGCATTTGCTTGCGATGATTGTCGGATTCGCAGCGGTCTCGGGCGTTTCGAGCGGCTGGGCAGCGCTGTATGTCGGGCTCGGCTGGCTCGTGCTCGTTACCGCTACGCATAGTTTTGGAAAGCCGATTGCAGCGCTTGGCGCAAGAATGGTAAAAGCCGTCGCCGGAGTCGAGTTAGGCAAGTACGATATCCCCGTCGACACGGCGAGCTTCGGAACGGCGATCGGCTCGCCGGTGAAAGAGCCGTTGCGCACCGATGGAGCCGCTG
>DATHOO010000242.1:0-10231 GCA_035484815.1 Candidatus Acidiferrales bacterium | reverse complement strand
AACTTGGCGTCGCGCCGCCGCCGCAGATCGGACACTTCGATGCCGGCGGCGTCGGCCGATTCTACGCATACGATAGTTGGCACGGCACGCCCGTCATCTGCCGTTTTCAATGGTCGAAAGTAAACGGCAACCCTCGCTTCGAACAAGCCTATTCTACCGACCACGGAAGAACGTGGGAGACGAATTGGACGACCGATTACGAGCGCGTTCCCGCGTCGAGCAAAGGCGTGTGGAATGCGACCGATCCTTCCAGCGACGGCCGCGACGCCTTCAGCTTTCTCATCGGCAGTTGGAAGACGCATTACCGGCGTTTGCGCCATCCGCTTGCGAGCGACGGCCAGTGGTATGGCTGCGACGGCACCTCGATCGTCCGGGCATTTTGGGGCGGAAGCGGAAATCTGGAAGACGGCGACGTACGCTGCCCCAGTCAGTATATTCGCGGCGTCACGCTGCGCGTTTTCGATGCGGAGAAACATCAGTGGATGCTCTACTGGGGAACGCAAAAGAATGGTTTGGCTCAGGGCCTTCCACAGGTCGGGCGGTTCGATGAGCGTGGCGTCGGTGATTTCTTCGCTCCGGATACCTACGACGGCCGGCCGGTTATCGTGCGATACCGGTGGGAAGTGCGCGAAGGCAACCCGCATTTCGAGCAAGCCTTCTCGGTTGACCGCGGCGAGACGTGGAAGACCAACTGGATTACCGACTACACTCGCGTTAGTGCTCTGCCTGATCCCGGTTCCGGCAATGGCGGCCTGCGAGCCCGGCGCGACACCATCGTACCAAGATATCCGCTACGTGAAAATCGTCCAGTACTCACTCACCGGTACAGACCGGCCTCGGTACACGTATGAAGCCGAATTCTATCCTCGCGGTGTGCACCCCGCACGAATCGAAGCGAAGCTGTCCGCGAGGCGAGCCGTGAAGCTTCACGGAGACTTCGTCGCCGCCGATCCGCAGCGTACCTTGGCCGGCGTGCAAGACGTACTCGAGCGCGACCGTTTTTTCGAGATGCGCCTGAGTCCGACGGACACACGGTACCTTGACGGTCCGGAGGACGTCGTGACGGTCGTTCGATGCGGGGTGACGACGACGCTTAGTACGATCCCCCAGGGCGGCGAAGTCGGCCTCGACAACGCTCAGGCAAAGGCATTCTTCAGCCTCGAAGATGATCTACGAAAAATCATTTTCTCGCAGACGTGGATGCCTCCGACACCCTCGCCAACACCCTGACCACTGAAGTTTAGTGCAGGCTGGTGCTGGTGCTGGTGCTCGTGCTGATGCTGCGGCTTTTGTTATGGGGATGGAGTACCGTTGGCGGCGCGCTACGTTGCTGCGATACTTGGGGCCGCGATACTTGAGGCTGCGATACTTGAGTGTGCGATACTCGAGCACAGGCGGAGACCCTTTGAACTTTTGGGGGCTCGGTCATGACGAGCTGTCGCGTAGCGTGCGTTACCCGGTCAACGGACCAGACTCCGTTGGCGTTTGCAACGAACTGATACCGATAGAAGAGTTGGAAGATCACGGCAAAAGCGATCACGACGAAAGCGACCGCCAGCACCGAAACGTAAAGCATCGGTCTCATGCTGGGGGCCGTATGCGTTAGACCGTCGGCTCACCTGCCGCTTTGCAGCAGAGCGGTTGCTTGCTCGAAGCAACCCAAGCGGAAGGTCGAATGCCGACGCAGACGAAGCATCGCGGCAGCACTACGCTTGAGTTTTTGCGACGGGAGATTGTCGTTGCCATGAACTCCAAACTGCTCTTCAGCTTCATCGCGATCGGAATAACGGCGGGCTGCTCGATGAGCGGACCGTCTTCCACCGCGGGACCCGGGCTGCCGGCGCCGGCAACGGTGCCGAGCTTGCGGCATACGAGCAGCGGCAGCGGTTACATCAAGCACGTCGTCGTCATCATTCAGGAGAATCGCAGCTTCGAAAACTTCTTTGCCGGATGGCCCGGCGCGAACGCACCGATGTATGGCTACGCGTTCCACGCAGGAAAACGGGTGCGAGTCCGGCTTCACCAGACGACGTTCGAAACGAATCCTAACTTGCCGCACATCTGGCAGTCGGCCATCACCGGATGGGACAATGGCAAGATGGACGGCTTTCACACCGGTCCGCATGACAACTATGCCGCCTACGCTTATATGGACCACGCGCAAATCGCTCCCTATCGGGCGATGGCCCAGCAGTACGTGCTCGCAGATGGCATGTTCCCCAGCGAGTTCGGGGGCAGCTTCGCCTCCCACATCATGGCGGTCGCAGGGAACGACGACATCAGCAGCACGGAAGCGGTGGCTAACACCCCGACGCTGGCCCCGAACGATTGCGATGCACCGCCACGAACGAGGACCTCGATGGTCAACAGCGCTCGCCAGATCGGCCGCGGCAATGGCCCGTTCCCGTGCTTCACGGAGTTCAATTCGATGGTCAATCTCCTCGATGCAGCGAAATTGTCGTGGAGATATTACATCAAGCGACAGTTCAACGGCGGCCTCTACTCACCGTTCGAGGCGATGGCCTACGTGCGCTACGGCCCGGACTACGACGCCGATGTCGTTGCACCCCAAACCCGGGTGCTCACCGACATCGCGAACGGCCAGCTCGCCGCGGTCACCTGGGTGACCCCGAGCCGCGACGATTCCGACCTTCCCGGGCTGCATAGCGACAAGGGGCCATCCTGGGTTACTGCCATCGTCAACGAGATTGGAGAGAGCAAGTTTTGGAGCTCCAGCGCGATCGTCGTCGTTTGGGATGAATGGGGCGGCTGGTTCGACAATGCGCCTCCGCCGCAGCTCGACTTTCGCGGACTTGGAATTCGCGTTCCCTGCCTGATCATCTCGCCCTACGCCAAAGAGGGGCCATCCGGACCAGGATACGTCTCGCACACGCAATACGAGTGGGCCAGCATGTTGAGCTTCATCGAAGGGGTGTACAATCTCGGCCCAATCGGTCCGACGTCCCTCGGCTACACCGACACCCGTGCCAAAAGCCTTGCCGACAGCTTCGACTTCACGCAGCAACCGCGCCCGTTCACGCCGTTTAACTCGAAGTATCCTACGTCGTACTTCCTCCACGAGCCGCCATCGAACGCGCCGGTCGACGACGAGTAGACGTTAGGCCGTGTGCTAGGAGCAGTTTGACCATGAACGATTTTCGCGTTCCGGCGTTGGCTTTTGTCCTCGTCCTGATCGTGGCACTCACCGACTGCGGTGGAAATGGAGCGGTGAGCCCGAGTATCTCATCGCCGGCCGCAGCTCGAAAGCATAAGACAACGTCGACGGCGACGGACTGGGATTCATTCGGCTTCGATTTGCAACGCTCGGGCTACAATCCGTCCGAGTCAACGGTCGGCGTGAACAACGTCGGTAGCCTTCAAAAGCTTTGGACCGTCAACGTCGGCTACGGGATGGTTCACGAACCGGTCTTGGCGTCCGGCGTTTACGTGAATGGGCAGGCTACGAACGTCATATACGCGGGGTCCGCGAATGGGGCGGCCATGTACGCGATCAATGCGAGCACCGGGGCGGTGCTCTGGAAGGACGCCGTTCCGCGTACGAACTACCGTTGTTTCCAACAGAGACTGCTCTTCTCAATCGGCGAGACTCCGGCGATCGACCGCGGAAAAAACCTGCTCTACTTCGCCGACGGGCATAACCGCGTGCATGCCGTGGACCTCGGCACGGGAAAGGAGGCCTCCGGCTGGCCGTTGACGATCGCGGACTATACGCCCGACCATAATTTTATGCACGGTGGGCTCACGTACAATCCGTCGAACGGCTTGCTCTACGCCGTAACCGGATCGGTTTGCGACATCTCGCCATGGTACGGCCGCATCGTCGCCATCGCGACGACCGGTCCGAGCATAGCAGGCAGCTTTTTCACGATGAGCGGTGCGTCGGTTGCGGGTGCGAGCGGAGGAGGCATTTGGGGGCCAGGCGGCGCGTCGATCGATCCCAGCACCAACAACGTGTTCGTGGCGACCGGCAACGCGGATACGAGTAAAGGCACCCCGCAGAATGCCGGATACGCCGAGCAGGTGGTCGAGTTGTCGCCGATGCTCGACTCAATCGTTGCAAGCAACTATCCGCCAAACATTCCCGACATTTACGGCCTTAGGGATTTCGATTTTGGTGCAACGCCGATACTCTTCACACCGTACGGTTGTCCGCCGCTGGTCGCAGCGGTGAACAAATCCGGAATGTTTGAGCTTTACGATGAAGAATCGATCAGCTCCGGTCCGATTCAATATATTGCGATGTCCATCCCGACGGACAAGGCAGACTTCGTCGGCGTGCCGGCCTTCGATCCGGATACCGGATACCTCTACGTTGGGATGCCGGCGACGGAGGGCATCTATAAGCCGGGCCTGGACGCCTTCAGCGTCCAGTCGAACTGCACGTTGAATCCCACGCCCGTTTGGAGCGCAAACTTTGGACCCGATGGCGAACGTTTGCCGGGAGGGCAGACGCAGCGGTCGCCGCTTTCGATTGCAAACGGCGTAGTCTACGTTGCCAACTATTCGCTTAAAACCGAGTTTGCCTTCGATGCGGCAACGGGCGCCAAGTTGTGGAGCATCGCGCTCTCCGATCGTGGAGAAATCGGAACCGTGATCGCTAACGGGATCGTCTACGTGAGCTCCAGAGACGGCAACATTACGGCATGGGCACCGCCCGGGAGCCGGGCCAAGAAGAAGAAGTAGGACGTGCAAGAGATATCGTCGCTGTTGCGAATTACACGACGATGAAGTTTCTCGTTTTCTCAACCGTAACGTTCTGCTTACTCGCCGGCTGCACAAGCGTGTCTGGAACCCAGCAAGCTGTGCCCTCGCTCGTAACAAGCGTTGCGACGGACGGCAGCACGGCGAGCATGCAAACGCAGGGACCTGCGGAGCTCGTGAATCTCAGCTACTCGGACGGATCGATTACGGTTTTTGCGGTCCAAAACGGCCGAGCGAAAGTAAGCACGCGATTCACGCCGGGTCATGGACGTGCGCAAGGGCTGGCGGTTGATAAGTCGGGACGTATCTACACGACCATCAGCTCGTCGAATTCGAACCCGTGTCTTGCATGCATCGAGATTTTCACGCCCGCCGGGAAGATGGTCCGGCGGGTGGAGGCACCGATCTTGCCGAGCGCCCCAGGGCCGCCCTCGCTGACCGACATTTCCGTCGACGCGCACGAAAACGTGTACGTGAGCGATTACGGTCAACAGGCCGTGTATTTTTTTCACCACGGCGGTAACTCCGGATCGCCGGTCATCGTCGTGCAAAACTCGAATAACGCGGCCTCCGTGCTTTCAACTCCCAATGGCACGAACGTTGTCGTCTCGGGCGGATGCGGTTTCGCAAGCGTGCGGCCGTATACGCGCATTGGCCCGGGCCAGTACCAGCCCGGATCGTGCTTCGGCATCGGGACGATCGCGCTGATCGGCGGATCCGCGGATAACCAGACCGAGGTCCTCACGCCGGTTGACGGCGTGCCGGCCCTCGTATCGGTGAGCTCGCCATCCGGCGGCGCGAGCTTCACCACGCCCGATCGTCTTGCGTCAATCAGCGGAGTGGCGCTGAGCGGCGACGCGTCGATCGCCTACGTGGCGAATGCCCATAAGCAGTGCGTGTACGTTTTTGCGCGCCCCTCGAAGGGGTGGATCGCCGGCGGTCAACCCAAGCTCTTGGCTACCGATAAGGGCTTCAAGAACCTCGATATCATTGCGGTGCGCCCCTAGACGATCGACCTACCAGTGGAATGGGCCCGCACCATGCGGGACGACCCAGACGATTAAGTCCCACTGCGTCGGAAACTCAAAGATCGTCTGGACGTAGTCGGGACTGGGCACTTTGCCGGCGGTTACCACGGTCGCAGCCGCGGGTGATTTCAGGTTGCCGCCGTCCTTGACGAAATCCGCGTCCCAGATCCACTGGTCGTAGAGCATCTTGCCGTCGGGTTCTTTAACCACATAATGCACGTGTCCGTTGAACTCGTACCAGCGGCCGGGGTTGATTCCCCATAGCTGCGGCCGCGGCTCGCCGCTTGGCCGAGGTACGGAAAAGTCGGCGCCCATGAGATTGCCGCTCTTGTCGTACCAGAGTTGGCTCGGATGCGTCGGATCCGAATTCCATTTTTTGTCGGCATAACTGATCGCGCCGGTGTCGTCGGGGCTGGTGTAGCGGACGTACCCGGCCTTCTCGGCGTCGCTCACGTGCGGGTAACGCGCGAGAAGATCGGCTTTTACCGTCGTTACGAATTGCGCTTCGCTGGGTGAGACCGGCCCCGTGTAAGTCGGCTGTTCGTCGGCCAGCGTCGGAGCGAGTGCGGACGCGCAAAAAAGCGCCAGCAGGGCTGCCGTGAGGAGAGCTTTCATAACGGTAGAAGCGTTACCGCCGCCGGGCCTGTGACACGCGGTCGGCACCGGTGGGCTATAATCGGGATGTTGAGACTCGAGAACCTCGGCACGTTCGGGATACCTCTAACGATCCTGGCGCTCTACCTGATCATCATCATGATCAGTAGGCCTCGGGGGATCGTCCTGGTCCTGTGGCTTGCGGGGTTGGCCTGTCTTGTGGTGTCAATTGCCGTGAGCGTCATGACGCTATCGCGGACCTATCCTTAGCCCGAGAGATTCGCCGGTCGACCAGGCGGCTTGAGTTCACCCGGCGGCCGGACAAAGTGCAGTTGTCCAATGAGACCGTTCTTCGAGATCACAACGTGCACGCTGTAGCAGCCTCCTCAGTTTAGTGCGCGGCGCATAACTCGTTGCGGTTCGTTCGCGCGGCGGTGGGGGCGAGACGCTACCTGACGATCACGCTGGCGATTGCGCTCCCTACGCCGGTGATGCTTTCAAATGGCGAACCGCCGGTCGGATAATGCCAGAGATAAGCGTTGCCGGTAAAGTAGTCGTCGCAAACAACGATCGCCTTATGGATCCACCCCTGAACGCAATCGACCGTGCCTTCCAGCGAGACGGTGCCTTCATTCGTGCAAGTGCTTCCCGCGCAACTGAATCGATAGATGACGTTGGGGCCGCTTGTTTGATCGCCAACTGCGAGATACTTCCCATCCCACTGAACCCCGCCCGGAAATCCAATGCTCTGGTTTACAACGAGACGCTCGAACGTACCGTTGCCTTTAGGTAGCTCATAGAGACCGCCGTGGCCGCTGGTGTCTATGCAATCGGCAAACAGGTTTTCGCTATTGTCGTAACCGGCGAAGTATACGCTTTCGCAAGGAGAAGGCACTACGTACGGCATCGGTGAGCCCTTGGCATGCTTCCAGATAAAGACGTCAGCTCCATACAGGGTCCCCGCGGCAACGTTACCCGTCGTCGGATCGACGGCGCAGCTGGCTAACGGCGTTCCAGCAACGCTGAGAGTTTTAATTGAGCGCGTGCCGTAATAAGAAAACTCAAGGAGATCATCCGCCCCAGAATTCGCGACCCAGAAGTGTTTTCCGACGGTGCACATACCTTGCGGAGCGGCGAGCCCTGATATCGAGTAGACGGACTTGAGGCCCGGCAGCGTGTATGCCGCGATCGTATTCGAAGGCAACACGCTAAGGTACCAAAGTCGCGGCGACGTCCGCCGCATAGCCCGAGGAATCGGCGATCGCGACAGCGCCGTCAGCGGTATACGCGCAGGACCGACCGCCGAAAGGAGCCGCAAACTACCGTACCATTGTACGTGAGCCGCCGGTTGGGCTGACCCTATAGAAGCGACTGGCAACGGCGGTCCGCCGCACCCTGCGAGCAAAACAACAGCACCGGAGATACCTAAAGCATAGCGACTATAATCCGGAACCCTCACTTGCTTTGTTCCTCGTCCCTTTGAATGCAATGTCGTTCGCCAATGTTTCGGCGCGGCCGTGCTCACTCCCCGGGTATGACCCAAGGGTCAAATGCGCATTAGGAACCCGAGTTCGGAGCGTCTCGCGCCTTTAGGTTCTATCACTGCTGCGGTCGCGGTCTGCGCATCAGCAGCACCAGCGGTGTGCAGAAAAGCGCGACGAGCGCCATGACGAACGTCGCGTCGGCAAAGGCGAGCACGGCCGATTGAGAGCGCACGATATTGGAGAGCTGGGTGACCGTTCCGCCGTGTTGGAGGAATTGCGCGATCGGCTGCCTGCCGATGTTCTGATATGCGGCGAGTATTTGCGAGTGCATCGACTCGCGACGATCCACAACCACGTCGAGCAACGCGACCGCGATCGAGCCACCGAGCTGGACCCCAAGGTTGACCATCGCTGCGGCCTTGGGGCCCTCGCTCGGGGTGGTGTTTCCCAGCACGGCGATGGAAAGCGGAACGAAGAGCAGCGCCGACGCGGCACCAACCGTGGCCAGGGGTACGGCAAACGACCAGAAACCGGACGTACTCGTCGTAACGCCAACCTGGAGCCACAAGCCCCACGCCATCAGCAAGAATCCGGCAGCCAATACCCATCGCGCGTCGATGCGTCCGGATACTCGAGCTGCGAACGGAGTCAACGCCGCGATCGGAATCGCGCGCAGGATAAATAGCTGGCCGCTGAGTGTCGGCGTGAAGCCGAGCGGCCCTTGTGTGAGCTGTGGAAGGACATACGTCGAGCCGAATACGACCGCCCCAAGCGCAAGTGCCAGCACAAAACCCGAGGCGACCCCGCGATTCTTAAAGATGCTCAGGTCGACAACCGGTACATCGGTCATGTGCAGTTCCCAGTAGATGAAGCTCGCGAGGGTGGCTACGCAGAGAATCGACGCCAGCGTGATGCCGGTACTCGCGAACCAGTAGTTCCGCTCGCCTTCCGTGAGAACGTATTGCATCATCGAGAGCGCGACGGTCAGCAGGGCGAGGCCGACGAAGTCGATTCGCGTCGCGCGCGGATCCGTCGGGTCGCGTAGGATCATCAGCAGTAGAATGGTCGCGATCGTTCCCGGGACGATGTTGATGAAGAAAACCCAATTCCAATTGAAGTTGTCGACGAGCCAACCCCCGATCGGAGGGCCGAGTGCCGGCCCCAATATCGCACCAAGTGCAAAGATCGCTTGACTCCTGCCGAGTTGCCGAGGCGGGAAGGTGTCGCGCAATATCGCTTGCGACGTTGCGAGAATTCCGCCGCCAAAGATGCCCTGGACGACACGCATAAAAATAAGCGCTTGCAGGGTATCGGAAATGCCGCAACCGATCGAGGCCAGCGTGAACCCGACGATGGACGCCGCGAAGTAGCGCTTCCGGCCGAACCGGTCTTGCAGCCATGGAGTGATCGGAATGACGATAATTGCGGCGATGGTGTAAGCGGTGACGACCCACGTACCTTCGTCCGCGCTGGCGCCGAGATTCCCCTGAATGGTCGGCAAGGCGACGTTGGTAATGGTGATATCCAGCGTTTGCATGAGCGCTGCAGCCATGACGCCAGCGACGACGAGCGTACGGCGCAGCCCGTGCTCGGTGACATCTCGACGCATCGGTTGCAAAGCGGCCTACAACGTGGTCGGGGCGACCGGCTGGATCTCGTCGTTGCGTCCGCCGATCTGATCCGCGAACAGCACCCACGCCATTGACTGGTGGCGGAGGAAAGAGCCCACGATGGTGTCAGAGGCAAGCCGCGGCAGGATCACGCGCCAACTCCGCAAGGCGCTCCGTATCAGCCCAATCGGATCGTCTTCCATGGTCGTTACGAAGTTGAACTCGTTGTCGCTCCAGTCGCGTTGCGATGACGCAAGGGGCCGAAGCTTGCCGCGAAGATCGGCGGTCAACCGGGCGAGCGACTCGTAGCGAAGTCGTTCTTCGGGATGCGCAGCGGCCCACGCGCGCAACGTTGCCAGCAGCGCCCGGTTTGAGTCCAGCGCACAGTTGTTGGCGAGCCCGACGTACACACCGCCCGACCCGTCTCCGATGCGATAGCGTGCCGTCATCGCGTCGAGTTGCAGGCGGAGCGCGGACAACACCGCCTTCGGGAGGCGCGAGGAGCTGATGAGCGTGTCGCAGACTGGACGCAGACCGGCCCAACCGAATTGCCGATCGCCCATGTAGCGGGGCCAGTGCATCGCACCCGCGATCAGTCCGTCAGTATTGTGGGTGTAGACCTGGTGGTATACGACGTCGAAACTTCGCTCGCCGGCGAGCGGCTCATGCACGATCTCGGCGATTCCGTACGAAAAGTGCCCAAAGTAGATTGGCGTTCGCGTGGTCGCCTCACGTTTGCGCCCGCCGATTCCGCCAAAGACGTGAACGAGCAATGCGGCATCGCCTTCTTTCC
>DATHOO010000241.1:0-5559 GCA_035484815.1 Candidatus Acidiferrales bacterium | reverse complement strand
GGAGAGGTGGCAGAGTGGTTGAATGCGGCGGTCTTGAAAATCACTAAAGCCGTCCCGACGTGTATCCGCTAGTCCCGATTGAGCGCGAAAATCGAAGCTCTCGGGACGTACAGGTACCAATCAGGATGTTCAA
Source organism: Candidatus Acidiferrales bacterium (assembly GCA_035484815.1). Lineage (GTDB taxonomy): Bacteria > Vulcanimicrobiota > Vulcanimicrobiia > Vulcanimicrobiales > Vulcanimicrobiaceae > Cybelea. The sequence continues at coordinate 5,426 of DATHOO010000241.1, read as the reverse complement.
CGACCGGGCGGCAGAACGCTCGCTGAACGATTGGGCGACCGTTTGCTCTCATAGTACTTAGACGAGCAATAATTTGCTTGGCTGCACCCAACTCGTTTTTCAGCGGCGCGCCGTCCAGCATTCGATTCTGGCGGCGTTCGTACTGGATGGCGGAGAAGAACGCTTCGCTGGCCTGCTTTTTTCTAGCGCACCCAGAGGTCAGCTGCGGCTTCGGCTAGCCGGCGTTCGTAGCGCTGCGCGAGCTCGGTTGCCCGAGCGCCGATCAAATCGTCAATGCCTTTGGCGCTCTCGGCGAGGCGGAAGAAGTAGGGATGGATTTGGTCAGGTTGATACTCCGCAACCTCGACTAGTGCCGCGAATGCAGCGCGCAGCAGTTGAGGCGCTTCGGCGCGGCCCAGTCGTGCAGCGACACGTGCGCGTGCCAGCGGATCCAGTGCGCTGCGGGGGTCTTGGGTGTGCCTGGGCGGGATTCGTTCGACGAGAGCTTTGGCAGCAGCGAGATCCCGGGGCGAACCAGATGCGAGCCGGGCGTCGACGGCGACCGAAAGGCCTTGCCAAGATCCCATCGGGCTGTTGAGCATCCACGGAGAGCGGATCAGCCATTCCGACTCCGCGACGGCCTGCTCTGCGTTGCCGGCACGCACGTACGTGTGCGCGATCGCGTAATGCAGCATCCATTCGAGTTGTCCGCTGGGCGTCGTGAAGACCGAACGCCGGCGCCGGTGCATTTCAATGAGCGCGAGCCCGTGGCGGAACTCTTCCAATGCCCCGTCGAGGTCGCCGACGGAGGCGCGCACGGACCCGAGCATGTGACGCGCGACGGCCTCTTGCACGGGCCCGGCCAGGGCCGCCGCCTCGAGCTGGCGTGGAGCCCATGCGAACGCCGCGTCGATCCGAAGGGCGCGTCGCGAAATCTCGATCACGAGGTTTGCGGAATTTGTCGCAGTCGACCACTCACGTAGTCGCATTGACCGGTCAAACGCGGAAGCCGCAGCCTCGGCCGCGGCGTCGTAGTCGTAGCGATCGCGCAACACGCAAGCCAGCAAATGATCTGCCGCAACGTGGTCGCGTTCCGTACCGTAACGCGTCGCTTCATCTCGCGCTTGCTTCGCGATCTCCCACGCCGAATCGACGAGGTCCATACGCACGAGTGCGTGCCCCATGCTTACGAGAGCGGCGATGCGCATTTCCGAATACTGCGGCTCGGCGCAGACCTCGAGCGCTTCTTCATTCGCGCGCGTCGAGGCGAGGAAGGCGCCCTGCTGATACAGGCACTTGCCCTTTAACAGATGCAGTTCGCCCGAAAGGCGGCGAATTTCTTCGGATTGCGGCAGCGATTCAAGCGCGGCCAGCCCCGCGTCGATGCTTCGCGTCGCGCTTTCCCACGCCGACGTGCTCGTGAAGGCCTGCGCCGCGTCGAGATAAGCGCGACTCGCTTCGGCGCGACGCCCCAACTCGACCAAAAGATTAGCCGCGTCGACGCGCTCGGCGGGATCCTCGTGAAGCTTCAGGCGCTCGGCAATTCGTCCCAACAGATGCGCGCGCCGGTTCTTAGAGATCGTGCGCAGTGCGGCTTCGGACGCGTGAGGCAACGCCGCGCCGAGGCGCGCGCAGCTCTCTCTGGCTTCCAGCACGCGGGCCAGCGTCCAGTCGAGCAGTGCGGCAATGTCGTCGTCGTCGAGGCGCGGTTCGAGCGCGAGGAGCATCGCAAGCTCCGTGGCGTCGCTGCCGCTCGAGCGTATCAGCTCATCGAAGCGCCGTTCTACCGAGCCGGGCAGGCGCAAGCGTGCGATGGCCTTCGCATCGACCGCGTCGAGCCGGTCGATCTGCGCGACGATGCCTTGCAAGACGGCGGGATGGCCGAGACTTCGTCTCCACACGGCATCGACTGCAGCGGCGGGAGTCCGATCGTGCAAATGGCGAAGCGCGACCGCAACCTCGTCATAGGCGAGCGGCCCCAACTCGATCTCCTCAGCTCCGGGAAAACGAGAGCGCACCGCTCCGAGCAGTTCGGGATGCGCGCAGACGATCGTTCGCGCAGAACTCGGTTCGAGCACATCGTGCGTGTCGAGTACGTCGAGCTCCAGGTCGTCGAAACGGCGGCGCGCTTCCTGCGCGAGCATGCTCTTGCCGATGCCGCTCGATCCGTTTACGACGACCATGCTTGCGCCGCCGAGAAAGAGCCGCTCGATCTCCGCAAGCTCGTCGGCGCGGCCGACGAAACCGAGCGATTGCGACGCGGCCGGAACTGCAGCACCAAGGCCGACGCGCGCGGTAACGTCGGGCGGCGGTTGCACGTCGATCTCCGCGAGCGCGGTTGCGTAGCGACGGTAAATTGCCTGCGCGCCGCGACGATTGCCGGCGTGGAGCGCTTCGTCGATCATTGCGAGGTATGCTGCGTCACTGAACGGATCGAGCGCGAGCAGTTTTTCGGCGACGGCCCGCGTTGGGTGAGCGGCGATTTCAGCGCGCAGGACGTGCTCGAAGTGGGTGACGAGCGCTCCGCGCTGCTCCGAGGCCCACTCGTTTGCGTCGCCCGGTGCGAACTCACCGCCATAGAGCGCGATCGCGTCCGCCCGCTCCGCCTCCACATCGACGGAACAGGCTTGGACCTCGCGAGCGTCGATCGCGGTCGGCGCAGTCCATCGGACGATCTCGCGCGAAACGTCGAATACCGCCTCCGGCTCGACGTCTTGGTCCCGGAACGTTCGCCGAATCGAGGAAAGCGCCGTCTTCAGATTGTTCCGGGCGCTCGCCGGATCGGCGTCGGGCCAGAAGACGTCCATCAGCGTCTCTCGGCGGATCGGCTCGCCGGCGCGCAGCGCGAGATACGCGAGCAGCGAGCGAGCCTTCGCCGTTCGGGGCGGCGCCAGGAGCCTGCGATCGACCGAAAGCTCGTACCGACCGAGCAAACGCAGCGAAACCGCCGGTTTCGACAGCCGGAACTCGTTTACGATTCGTTTACGGCGTGCTGGTATCAATACGGTAGCGGATGGGGGCGGCAATGGGTTCGTCGCAGCTTCGCATGGAGGTCCGTCGTATGCATAGAGAAGCGAGAATCGTTGCTCGCCGTTTTGGTTGCTTCCTTCTAATGGGGTTCCTCGTGACGCTCGCCGCTTGTGCGGGGGGCAATACGGGCTTGGGCGTTCCGCCGCTCTCTGTGGACGGCCCTAGCCGGGGAACGAGGCCGGACCCGATACCGTCAACCTATCCCGGGAGTAACGGCGAAACCTTAGTCTATTCGGGCAAGATGACGCAGAAATTCCAAAGCTTTCCCGAGGTGGTCGCACCGGGCTCGACGCCCGAACCGGTCTCGGTCACAAAAGGAAACGTTTCGCAGACGATTACGGTCCGCACGCGCCAGTCGTTCAACGGCGGCAAGCAGCTGGTCGATCTCCACGACGAGGAAAGCGATGCGTACGCGAGCGGTTTGAAGGTGACGACCAGCACGACCGACTCCTTCGAGAAACGGCAAGCTTCGCAGCTTTTAAATTACGGTTCGCAATACGTCGACGAATCCGGCGACACGATGACCACGTCGTACGCACCGCCGCGAGTCGAAGACACGCTTCCCGAAAATCCGGGCGCGCAGTGGAGCAACGGCGCAGGCGCGCTGGTACTCGAAGGTCTCGCCGGCGACAAGAAGGGCTCTCCCATCACCGTCTCGCGCACGGTCCACGACGATGGAACCTACAGCGAGAGCACGACCTATCCGCCGGGATATAGCGCCCTCGGGTACACCGGCGTCGGACAGATTCAAGAAAATACCGACGGCACGGGTACGTACGCATTCGTCGCGAACGGCAGCCCGTTAACGATCGTATATAGCCAGCCGGTACCGCAGTTGTCGGGGCCACCGCTGATTACCATCGGCGTTTATCAACAGCTCGATCCGACATCCGGCTCTACGCCGATCAGCGTCAACACGCTCGCATCGTGGTATGGAACCGCACCGGCGCTTTATAACGAGATCGATCGCGACTTCGGCGAAGTCGCGATCCCCGCGTCGTGCGCGCTGCGTTCCAAGTTTCCGAAATCTGCGACGGAAATTAGGAAAACGATCGATACGACCGACACGGTGCTGGGATACACGGATCACGAGGTCTCAGCGTCGTACGTTGTTCCCGGATTCGGCGTGCTCTGCAGCACGCTGCAAGATACGCAGACCTTGTACTACGACTTCAACGGCGATCAGCCATTCGTCTTTACTGAGGCGCCGCCGCTCGAGATAGCGTCTCTGAGCGAGACGTTGGCGCTAAAATCGAGCTCGGCCGACGTTCACAAATCGTCTCGCATAGCACCGCCTGCAAGCAGCGACCTTGACATTGCGCCGGCGTTGCGTGCGGGGTTCGAGCGCGCGGTCGAGACGAATCGCCGGCGTTTTGCGAATCACATTTTGAAGACCTTGCTCGCTGCTCGCACACGAGGAGCCTTACGTTGAGAAACTCGTTCGCTTTGATTTTGGCGGTGACACTCGCATCGTGTGCGAGCGGCGGCGGCACCGTCGTCTCGCCGGAATCGGGAGCTTTCGTACCATCCGCTGCGGCTGCGCCGCGTCAAGTTGCGTCGCAGGCGAAGTCGAGCTTCGAGTACGGTCAAGTTGCCCTCGACGGCGCGACGTACAGCGGGCCGGCTTTGCATGGAACGATGAGCGTCGACGTCTCGCTCAAGCTGCAGAACGTGAAGGGATTGCAAGCGTATGCGGCCCAGGTCGGCGATCCGAAGTCGCCCGAGTATCGGCATTTTCTCACGCCGCAGCAGATCGGTGACAAGTACGGCGCGAGCCCTGCAAGCATTCAGGCCGTCGCACGGTACTTTGCGTCCTACCACTTGCACGTCGGCAGCTGGCCGCAGCGCCTCTCGCTCTTCGTTTCCGGGCCGGAGACCTCGCTCGCGCGAGCATTCGGTACGAGTTTCGGCGTGTACGAAAAGGGTTCCCAATCGTTCGTTGCGCCTATCGCTGCTCCGCATTTCGCGCGCTCGCTCCCGGTAACCGGAATCACGCGCCTTATAACGATGCAGCGCGAGTTCCGCACCTTGGTTCCGATCGGCGGAAACGCAATATCGCGGAACGGCTATTTGCCGCAGCAGATCCGCAATGCTTTCGACTATACCGGCGCGTATGCGGCCGGGTACGCCGGCAAGGGTATCACCGTCGGCATCGTAGGTACCGGACCGATTAGCCATGCCGACGTGCCGGCGTACGGTGCGATGTTCGACACGCACGTCGCGCGTGTGGTCCAGCGGGACGTCACCGATAGCGCGATCGCGTCCGTCGGCATTGAGAATCCGCCGGACACGGGCTTTGCCGCGCCGCCTCACGTGACGGCACCCTGCCAAGATGCACTTCCGGCCTGCAATCCAGAGGACATTGAGGCGCAGGTCGACACCGAGACCGTTGCGAGCCTCGCCCCGGATGCGCTGGT
>DATHOO010000240.1:0-3548 GCA_035484815.1 Candidatus Acidiferrales bacterium | reverse complement strand
CGGCAACGTTCTTCGTAATCACGCTCGCGCCGGCCAGGATGAGCGCCGACGCGGGAATGAGGGCGGCGAGCGCGCCGGCGGCCGCAATCAAACCGAGCACCCACGACGGATAGAAGTGCTGCACCACCAGCAGAAACGATTGGTCGACGGCGGTTCCTTTAACCCGGGCACGATCAGCGCCGACGCAAAGCCCGCGAAGAGCATCAAGATGAGAAAGCACTGATAGAACGGCAGCAGCATCGCATTGCGACGGAGCGTATCCTCGCTGCGGGCACTGAAGACGGCGTTGAACGTTTGCGGCCCAATATAAAAGCCAAGCCCCGTCAGGAGTACGGTGGAGACATACCGAACGGTTCCATGAAAAGGCCGCCCGGCCGAAGAAGCGAACGGAATGGCGATCCCGCCAAAAATGGCCGCACCCAGAACGAAGACGTCTTTCACGACTCGATTGCGCGCAGTCGGCTGGGATCCGCCGGCGGTCGAGGCGAATGTACTCAGCCGCTGATCCGTTCAAGCTTCAGAAGGGCAACACATGAGAATCGCGAGTCTCTGCATGCTTAGCATCGGTGCCGCCGCTGCATTCCTTGCGGGATGTGGCGGATCACCATCGCCGATCGGAGCGCCGGCGACGAGCGCGCAGACCGGGCAAGCAGACGGCGTCGCGCATCACTCGCCAACGACATCGTCATATCAGGTGCTGCACAGGTTCGGCCACGCCAAGCAGGTACAGGTTCGCGGGGGAGTGCATCCTGACGGAGGCTTGGCGATTGTCGATGGCACGTTGTATGGCACGACGGGAAGCGGTGGCATTCAAGGCCTTAACGGCGTCGTTTACGGCATCAGCACGACCGGCAGGAAGAGGGTGCTGCACCACTTCCGTGGCTATCAACGCGGCGACGGGTCAGACCCGACAGGCGACTTGACGAACGTGCACGGTGGACTTTACGGCACGACTTCTGGGGGCGGCGACTGCCTGTTTGGAACGGTGTACCGCATAAGCACGACGGGGACCGTAAAAGTGCTGCATGGTTTTTGCGGGAGCGGACTTTCGAATCCGAGCGGCGGCGTTGTCGACGTAAACGGGACCCTTTATGGCACCGCGAGCCCAAGCACATTCGGAGGAGTTTACAGTGTCAGCATGTCAGGTGCGTACAACGTGCTGTACATGTTCAAAGGTCCCAATTACGGCGACGGATATGGGCCCGGCGGGCGTTTGCTAAACGTGAACGGCACGCTCTACGGCACCACGAACGGCGGCGGCACGGGGTGCAACGGCAGCGGCTGCGGAATCGTTTACAGCGTAACCACGTCAGGCAAGGAAAAGCTGCTGTACAGTTTCCAAGGCGGCTCGGACGGAGATTTTCCGACCTCGGGGTTGATCAACGTGAACGGGACGCTCTATGGAACGACCTTTTATGGCGGTAACTCGGGATGCGGTAACTACGGTTACTACAGTTGCGGAACCATTTATAGTATAAGTACCAGCGGCAAGGAGAAGGTGCTATATCGCTTTGCCGGCGCATCTGATGGCGCCAATCCCGATGCGGGCTTGCTCGAGATGAATGGTGTGCTTTATGGAACCACGGCTCACGGCGGTTCGAATAATGCGGGAACGGTCTTCAGCTTCAGTACAAGCGGCGGGGAGCAGGTCTTGCACACCTTCGGCGCTTCCGGAGACGGAGCAAATCCGGCCGCGGACTTAAACGAGATGAACGGTACGCTCTACGGCACGACCCTTAACGGCGGTCTCACGTCATGTAGCAAAGGCTGTGGAACCGTTTTTGCGTTGACGCCGTAACCCGGCCCCGCGTTCGCGAGGCCGTGGTTACGGGCTTAGCTTAGGCTCGCAGCCCAGGGCGCGAGATTTACACGAATGGCGGATAACATGATTGAACGTAACAGCGCGTTAGCTCTTTGTTTGGGAGTTGTGTTCCTGGCGAGCTGTGCTGGAATGCAAGGGGCACCTCCTGGTGCCGCACGGGCCTCACCATCAAAGTCGCAGGCGACGACCGGCTCTAGCAGCGATTTGCTCTATGTCAGCGATCTTTCCGCGGTGTATGTATTCTCCTATCCTCAGGGACAGCTCGTCGAAAGCATCACCAACATCGGCCAGCCGGCGGGCCTATGTTCCGACTCCGAGGGCGACGTGTTCGTCGCTAACCAAACCGGAAACGAGGTTTTGGAATTCGCACATGGCGGAACGACACCCATCTCGACCCTACGCGATGGCGGCTATACTCCAAGCAGTTGCGCCATCGATCCAGTTTCCGGAAACCTCGCGGTGGCTAATGCCGCGCAGTCGCCCAGCAAACCCGGAAGTCTCGCGATCTACCAGGACGCCAGGGGCGACCCAACCTTCCTCACGGCGCCCAACGTTTACGACTTCCGCTTCTGCGCGTACGATCCGGAGGGAAATCTTCTGACCGATGGCTACGGCCCCACATTCGGATTAGCCGGAATGCACGAAGGAAGCAACGCGCTAACCGCCGTTACACTCCGAAGCCATCTGCCACCGATAACGCGTGCCGGTAGTCTCCAGTGGGACGGTAAGTATTTTTCGCTCGTCTCGCCATTCAAGCGCTACGGCCCATTGCTGGTTTATCGCGTACACCAGCGCGAGCAAATGGCCAGGGTAGTTGGGAAGCTCCTACTGCACAATAGCCACGGGCACCACAACTCGTTTAGCGACATCGAATACTGGATCCAAAGCAAAGTGATTATTGGGCAAAACGGCCCTAATCGCGGCGTCGCGTTTTGGCACTATTCGCGGAACGAGAAGCCTTTTGAGGTTCTGAAACACCCGCATACGTCATATGGGATCACAATTTCCGTCGCCCCAACGCCATAAGGCAGCGTCGCAGCCGCCAATAGTATCCGAACTTCTGTAGCCTCATGGCGCAGATCGCCATCGTCACAAAGCATCGACTGTTGGCGTGATAACGTGACATGCTATTCTCTTTATCCAGCCCACCGCCGCTATTTCAGCTCGAACCTTGGCTGCACCGACCTTCGCTGCGAGGCGAGCGAGACGAGCGCCAGCACACCAACATTCGCAATGAGCCCAATAAAGCCGGGATTAATGCCAAGGGGCGTCTCGTTGAATGCGGCCAGCGGGATTGCAACGGCGAGGCCGGCGGCGATTCCGGCGCCGACACCCAACGCCGTGCCCCGGCGCCAGAGAAACGTTGCGGCGACGCCCGGAAAGAACTGAGTAATGCCGTTGTAGTAGAGCAGGAGCATCTCGACGACGGTCTTCTGTGCGACGAGCCATACGAGAAGCGCCAGCACCGCAACGACGACGACGAGCACGCGCGTCAGCAGCGTCCGCGCGGCGTCGTCGGTTGCGAAGCCGAAGATATCGCCGGCAACGTTCTTCGTGATCACGCTGGCGCCGGCTAGGATCAGCGCCGATGCGGGAATCAGGGCGGCGAGCGCGCCGGCGGCCGCAATCAAACCGAGCGCCCACGACGGATAGAAGTGCTGCACCACCAGCAGAAACGATTGGTCGACGGCGGTTCCTTTTAACCCGGGCACGATCAGCGCCGACG
>DATHOO010000239.1:0-26449 GCA_035484815.1 Candidatus Acidiferrales bacterium | reverse complement strand
CTGGAGTCGCCTGCGCACCGCGGCACGACCTACACGTTTAACTTGAATGTCTACACGTGTTTTGGCGCGCCGCTCGCCACCCAAATCGGCAAGGGTTCGTCAATCAAGAGTGCGGTTGATGCCGCCGTCGCTGCTTACGCCAAAGCGCACCCCGACAACAGCTAGTCGAGGAGTCCCTGGGGAGGATCGATCACGATCCGGCGCTCTGCCAAATCAACGCCCGTGACGATCGCAGCGACCATCGGCACCATTCGTCCGTCGACCACCAGCATATCGCTCGCCGGATAGTGTTCGACGCGGTCCACGTTGCCGTAGTGTCGGCCGTCGGCACCGCAAACGGCGCAGCCGACGAGATCGTCATCGAGATACTCGCCGTCGGCCAACGCGACCTGATCGCGCGTCGCATAGAGCAGTGCACCGACGTAGCCTTGGGCCGCGTCGGCGTCCTCCACGCCCTCGATGTGAATTAGCAGTCGTGTTTTGTGCGGCCGCACGCTCCCGATGCGCACTACCGAGACCTCGTCACCGCGCACGCTGGTCAGTTCCACGCCGGCCGAAAAGGCCGAGCGCCCCAGGCTCGTCGGGTCGCACTTCAACTCACCGCGGATGCCGAAAACGCCCGCGATGCGCCCGACGGCTAGTTTACCCTGCGCCGGTGGAAGGGTCATCCTCCGAGCCTTGCGCGGCTTCCTCGCTGTCGAGAATATCGACCGCAACGCGCCCTTCGGCGGTGGCCCGCACAACGGTGCGAAGCGCTTGCGCGACGCGTCCGCTGCGCCCAATAACTTTGCCCAGGTCCTCGGGATCCACAACGAGCTCGATCACCGGCTGCGCCTGCTCGTCGATGAAGAGCTCCACGCTGACGCTCTCGGGCTTCTGTACGAGTTTGCGCGCGAGAAAGCCTAAAAGCTCGGTCGCGCGGCGATGACCGGCCCATGGATCACTGCTCGCGGCCTTCGGGCGCCGTTCGGGACGGGCGGGCCGCCGCGGTGGCCGGGGCGGAGCTTCGTTGCGCGGTGTCAGTTCCTTTCGCGGTGCCGGTTCCTTTCGCGGTGCCGGTTCCTTTCGAGGTAGAGCCGTGCGCTCGGGTTCTTCGACAACCGTTTCGCTGAACAGGCCGAACTCGTCGTCGAAGGCACTCACGAAGCAGCTTCCTGGCTACTCTTGGGTTTGCGTTTCGTCGTCGGAATCGGTCCGCGTTCCATGATCCCTTTCTCGGCAAAGAGCCGGCGCACGGTCTCGGAGGGTTGGGCCCCTTTTTCTAACCACTGGCGTGCCTTGGCTTCGTCGACGACGACCGTTCGCGGCTCGGTGCGCGGATTGTAATGGCCTAGGATTTCGATGAAACGTCCGTCGCGCGGCGCGCGCGCGTCGGAAACGACGAAACGATAGGTCGGCTGTTTTTTCGCGCCGATACGGCGCAGTCGGATTCGTACCATACTCTCGTTCTTTATCTACCCCGCCGGGTTCGGCTAAGTTGTTTGGTCATTTGGCGTGCTTGATCGAACTGCTTTACGAGGCGGTTCACGTCGGAGACTTGCGTTCCCGATCCGCGCGCAATCCGTTGGCGGCGCGAGCCGTTCAAAAGATCGGGATTGCGGCGCTCGCCCCGCGTCATCGAACAGATGATCGCCTCGACTTTCGTGAACTCCCGCTCTGGAATTTCGAAATTCTTTGGCAGCGCGCGCGAAAGTCCCGGCACCATCTTGAGCAAATCGTTGAACGATCCGAGCTTGCGGACTTGTCGCATCTGCTCGAGAAAATCGTCGAGCGTGAAGCTTTGTTTGAACAGTTTGTCCTGGAGCCGCTTCGCCTGCTCTTCCGAATAGAGGCTCTGCGTCTTTTCGATGAGCGTCAGCGCATCGCCCATACCGAGGATACGCGAGGCGAGCCGCTCCGGATAGAACGGCTCGAGCGCTGAGAGTTTCTCTCCGACGCCGACGAATTTGATCGGCGCACCGGTAACGCTATGAATCGACAGCGCCGCACCGCCGCGCGTATCGCCGTCCAACTTGGTGAGGATGACGCCCGTGATGCCGAGCCGTTCGTGAAAGCCTTTCGCAACGTTGGTTGCCTCTTGGCCGGTCATTGCGTCGGCAACGAGGAGAATCTCGCAGGGATTCGCTACGCGCTTGATTTCGGCGAGTTCGCGCATCAGCGGCTCGTCGATCTGCAGCCTGCCTGCGGTATCGACAATCGCGGTCGAAAGGCCGAGTCGCTTCGCTTCGGCGACGCCGTCGCGCACGATTCGCACAGGATCGTTCGATCCACTTTCGTAGACGGGAAGGCCAACTTGCTTTCCGAGCGTCTTGAGCTGCTCGATCGCAGCCGGACGATAGACGTCGGCGGCGATCAGCAGCGAACGCCGCCCTTGCTCTTTGAGCCGCAACGCGAGCTTGGCGGACTGCGTCGTCTTGCCCGATCCTTGCAGCCCCACGAGCATCACGACCGATGGCGGCGCATCGGCGAATTGCAGGCGCGCCTTCCCCGAGCCGGTCGGAGGGCCAAGCAGCTCGGCGAGCTCCTCGTGAACGATTTTGAGAATCGTTTGCGCCGGTGTCAGCGACTCCAGAACGTTTGCGCCGACCGCGCGTTCTTTGATTCGCGCAACGAACGCTTTGGCCGCACCTAGGGAAACGTCGGCCTCGAGCAGCGCAACGCGAACCTCGCGCAGTGCCTCGTTGACCTCGCTTTCGCTGACCCGGCCCCGGCCGCTTAGGCGGTCGAAGATCGCGTTTAAGCGTTCACTTAGTTGGTCGAACAACGCGCCCTTACGATGCCGGCGATCCCGACGTGGTCTCGTCGATGCGCTTCACCGCGTCGCCGACCGTCTTGATTTTCTCGGCTTCCTCATCGGGAATGTCGATATTGAACTCGGTCTCGAACGCCATCACCAGCTCGACTTGATCGAGCGAATCGGCACCCAGATCGTCCGTAATCGACGCTTCGGGCGTCACCTCGGATTCGTCGACGCCGAGCTGCTCAACGATGATCTTCTTTACTTTATCGAAGGTGGTGGTGGACATATCGTCTCCTTTCAAAAAATCCAAGCGTCACATTACTATGCCGCCGTCCACGACGAGCGTTTGTCCGGTCATGTAGCCGGCGGCGTCGGAGCAGAGGAATGCGACGACCCCGCTGACGTCCTCCGGCTTCCCGGCCCGGCCGAGAGCGGCTTGCTTGATCAAAAACTCCCTAACGGCGTCGGGCATCTTCTCAGTCATTGCGGTCTCGATAAGACCCGGCGCGACGGCGTTGACTCTTATATTCCTCGAACCCAACTCCTTTGCCAGCGATTTGCTGAGGGCGATCAGCCCGGCTTTCGAGGCCGCATACGCGGCTTGGCCGGCGTTCCCCGTAATCCCCACGATACTCGTCATCAGTACGATTGAGCCCGAGCGCTGCTTCATCATCGGCTTCGCAACGGCCGCGCAGAGATGAAAGGCCGACTTCAAGTTCACGTCGAGCAGATGATCGATCGTCTCCGGCTTTAGTCGCAGCAGCAGCGCGTCTACCGACTGGCCGGCGTTGGCCACTGCGCAATCGAGCCGGCCAAAGCGCGTCGTCACCGCATCTACGATGCGCTCCATCGCCGCACGATCGGTCACGTCACCTGCGAAGATTTCCGCAAACGCGCCGGGACGCGCGTTCGCACAAGCGCTGCCGGTCTCTTCCAGGGCCGGCAAATCGCGGCCGATCAGCGCAACGTCGGCGCCGAGACGCGTCAGCTCAACGGCAATGGCGCGGCCGATGCCGCGGCTCGCCCCGGTAATCACCGCGCTCTTTCCGGCAAGGATCATGCATTCGCTCCGGCCGGTGACTCGATCGTGCGACGCAATCGTTCGACGCCGGCATAATCGCTTACGACCATTGCGGGCGGCGCGCCACTGATGCGCTTCATCAACGCGCTGAGCACACCGCTGGCGCCGAACTCAATGACGATGTCCGGTTGGTACGTGAGAATGCGTTCGGCGGTGTCGTGCCACCGGACCTCATCGACGACCGAACGAATAAGATTACGTTTGATCGTCTCGACATCGCGGTACGGGCGGCCGTCGACGTTTGAAATCACGTCGATCTCAGGCTGAGCGAAATGACTCGCCTCCACGGCGTCTGCCAGCCGCTCCAATGCCGGTTCCATCAGTTCGCTGTGCCACGCGCCCGAGACGTTGAGCGGCACGACGCGCTTCGCCCCAGCGTCGAGTAACGCTTGGCTCGCGGTTTGCACCGCGCCGTAATCGCCGCTGATGACGATCTGCGTGGGCGAGTTGAAGTTCGCTAAGCTGACGCGACCGCCGTGATCGGCGCGGACGCGCTCGAGCACTTCGCGAATTTGATCGGATTGCAGGCCGAGGATCGCGGACATGCCGCCGCGGGCGCGCTCTGCGGCGGCCTGCATTGCCTTCCCCCGTTCGCTGACGATTCGCAGCGCGTCTTCGAATGGCAGCGAACGCGCAATGACGAGGCTACAAAGCTCCGCGAACGAATGCCCAGCCGTGACGACCGGCGCGAGCGAGGGCCCGACGGCCGCATACAGCGCGAGATTCGTGGTGAATATCGCCGGCTGGCTAAACTCTGTTTCGCGCAGCGTCTCTTCGGGGCCGTCGCGCTGCAGCGCCAGCAGATCGTACCCCAGCACCGCCGCGGCGCGATCGAAGGTCGCGCGCGCTGACAGCGAATGCGACGCGACGTCACAGCCCATGCCGACGCCTTGCGATCCTTGCCCCGGAAAAACCACGGCGAAGCGCATCAGCCCGCCCATCTCCACGCCACCGCGCCCCACGAAAGACCGCCACCGAACGCGACAAAAACGATCAAGTCCTCGGCCTTGAGAAGGCCGGCACGCACGGTTTCGGAGAGTGCCAGCGGTATCGACGCGGCCGAAGTGTTGCCATACTCGGCAATGTTGACGATAACTTTTTCCTCGGGAAGATCGAGATAGCGTGCCATCGCATCGATGATGCGTCGATTCGCCTGGTGCGGGATCAAGAACGTAACGTCGGATTTGCGCAGACTCGCCTTGGCGAGCACCGAGTCGGTCGACTCGACCATCTTCGTGACCGCGAGTTTGAATGTTTCGGGGCCCTGCATGTGAATGAGCTGCACCTTCGCGTCGAGTGCGGCATGATCGATCGGTTTGCGAAAGCCGCTTCCGTGCGCGTAGAGCAGCTCCGGCCGGCTGCCGTCCGCGCCCAGAGTGGCTGCAAGGAAGCTATCTGCCTCGCTCTGCTCCAGAATCACCGCGCCGGCACCGTCGCCAAAGAGAATGGCAGTCGAGCGGTCTTCTTTATCGAGAATCTTTGAAAGCGTCTCGGCGCCAATCAGCATGATTCGCCGATAGACGCCCGAGCGTATCAACCCCGACGCAACCGTAAGGCCGTAGATGAACCCGCTGCACGCGATGGCGATGTCGAAGGCGGCCTTCTCCGCGACCCCCAATCGCGAAGCCACCAAACAGGCGGTGGCCGGAAAATAGAAATCGGGAGTCACGGTGGCGACGATAAAGCAGTCGATATCCCGGGCGGCCAGTCCCGCGTGCATCAAAGCCGCGCTCGCGGCGGCCGATGCCAAATCACTCGTCCCTTCTTCATCCGACGCCCAGTGACGGCGTTTCATGCCGGTGCGAGTGGTGATCCACTCGTCGGAGGTATCCAGCCAGGCCTCGAGATCGTGATTCGTTACGATGCGCGGCGGCGCGTAGTGGCCGACGCCGACGATCTTGACGCCAGCGGAGAGCACCTAGGCTAACCGGCCGGCTCGTCTTGCATCTTGATAACTTGTCGCCCTTTATACGTACCGCAACTCGGGCAAGCGAAATGCGGCCGCTTCGGCTGGTGACACTGCGAGCACTGCACCGTGGTGACGTCTCCCAGCTTCCAGTTAGCCGCACGCCGGCTGCGAGTCTTGCTGCGAGGCGTCTTCCATTTTAAGTTAGCCACATTTCTCTCCGTCTTGAAAAAATAATTACGTTTGCCCGTGCGAGCATTCGCCTGCATTTCGGTTCGCCCCGCAGACCGGGCAAAGACCTTGACAAGCCGGCCCGCATCGCAGCCCCATCGGCACAGCACCCAGGAGGCTCTGCTGGGCCAAATCGGCCACGTCGAGCCGTTCTCCCGTCAGCACGTTGCTCTCCCCAAACGGCTCGACCTCGCGCCCGCGCGAGGGATCGAGACGCTCGTCGATATCAACCTGCAGTTCGAGATCCACATCTTCCAAGCAAGCGTCGCATTGCCCGTGAAGCTTTGCGTCTACCGTTCCCTCAATGACCAGCATCCGGTCCGCCTGGCGCAACTCGAGCTCGACCCGGACCGGCTCCGGGAAGACGATTCCTTCGAACGGTTCGAGCCGGACCTCGTCGGCAAGCACCATCAGCTGGCGACTGCCGGCCAGGAGCCCGCTGATGTCGACCTTGTGTGAACGATCCATTACAAGTGAGCCTTCCGCAGCACGAGGCCCCGCCAACCATGCGGGGCCTGCCACGGACTTTGCCATTCTAGAACCCGCACCCATCCTTGTCAAACGCCAACGGCGTCGGGATAGAAGCCCCGCATGAACCTCGATCCGATCGCCTCCCGGTTAAGCGCCGACGGCGTCGCTTTCGCCCCAGCGATTGCGAACGCCGCTCGGCGCCATGGCCTGGATGCCGACCTGCTCGCCGCCGTCGCCGCTCAGGAGACGGGCGGCCCCGAAAGCAACTCCGGGCACAATATCGTGGGCGACGGCGGTCACGGTCACGGGGTCTTTCAAATCGACGACCGCTGGCATTCGTTCGCGACGAGGCCGGCAGCGATGGACCCCACGCAAAACGCCGACTACGCGGCCGGTATGCTCTCCGGGTTGCTCAAGCGCTACGGAGGTAACGTCCGCGCCGCGCTTTCGGCGTATAACTCGGGCTCTCCGAACGCCGCGGGGACGAAAACCCGCTGGTCGGACGGCGCCGATCTTTCCTACGCCGATTCGGTGCTGCGTCACTATCAACGCCTCACCGGCGAGTCGCCTCATTCGACGGCGATCGCCGAGTCGAGCGAGACGATTGCATCCACCGGCGCACTGCGCGCGCAGGCGCAGCAACTTCCCGCAGCGCCGGCGCCGCAGGGTCCACTCGCGGCACCGCGGGCCTTCGCGAGCGCGCGGGCGCCACATTCGTACCAGCGGCAAGCCACGGACTATCTCGCACTTCTTAACGACGATACCGACGAGACCAACTCGTAGAACAGGAGAACTATCGTGTCATCCATCCACTCAATCGAAGGAACGCTCTCGGCCAAGCCGTTTGGGCCCGAAGTCTCCGGGCGCTTACACGGCGATCACAAAGCGCCGAAGACCGGCCAACTTCACGGCCATAACGAATCGCCAAAGACCGGCTCGCTTCGCGGCGGGCACGAATCGCGCAAGAACGGCGCGCTTCACGGCGCGGGCGAGTCTCACGGAACGACCGCCGGGGAGTTCGCCGAATCGCCCACGAGCTCGGCGATTGCCGAACTGAGCGGACTCATCTCAAACCTCGGCTCCCTCTCCGCGCAGGCGCAAGGCCTTCCGCTGACTCCCCCCACTTTGCCGGGCTTGCCGCAGAGCCAGACCTACCGGCCGCAGCCGACCGATTACACGCAGTTCGACGACGCGAACTAAAGCCGCAAGGAGTTACGCTATGGCATTCCTGCTTCCGGTTCTCGAAGGGCTCGGCTCGGGACTCCTCGGCAACGCGCTCGGCGGTACGCTCGGCAACGGTACGGCCGGCAATGCCGAGAACGCCGCCATGAATGCGCTTAACACGCAAGACGAAACGTTTCAGCTCGGCATGTATGCCTCGGAAATTCAGAATCAAGAGCAGCTCCAGATGCAGTCCGAAGTCTTCGATCAAATGATGGACGAGCGCAGCGAGAACATGCGCGAAGTCGATACGCTGCGGAACGTCGACATGGCTCAACGCAAGATGGATGATTCGATCACGAAGAAGTTCATCCAGTCGATCACTGAATAATGGGCGGCCCGTTACCACCTTTGCGCAACGAACGCATGCCTACGGGGCGCGGCGCCCTTGCCGCGCCCCGGGCGAGCGCTGCAACTGCGCCCGATTCGGACCTCAGCGCCGAGCAACAGGCGCAGGTCGCGGCGCAGCGGCAAGCCTTCGACTACGAAGCTGCCGAGCGCGCCGAGATTCTTCGCGAGCATGAGGTCCTCGAAACACTCCTCATGGCGCATCTCAAGAATGAAGACGAGATCACGAAAAAGTGGATCGCGCTCATCTAGTCTCCGTCCTTTATCACCTCATTTATCGGACGGCGTGTACACCGCGGAGCTAAAGGGAGCGGTGAACCGCCGATTGCTAACCTGTTTCCAACGGTTTTTGGAAACTTGGCCGAGATCGAGGAATCCATTGTACGGGCTGCCAGATCCGCTCGTCTTACCGTCGCCGGCGACGATGAGCTTGTCGTTACTATTGAAACCGAACCCGTGCGGATCGCATCCTTGCGAGCACGGCGTCAGCGTATTAAACGGTGAGCCGCCGTACGTCAGGGGCAGCGCGTATTGATAGATCTTATGGCTCGAATCCCCCACGTTCAGCACCGTTCCAGCATTGCTGATATAGAAGCCGGCAATATCGCCAGAGTTGATGGTGAAGGTGAAGGGCAGGATTTGATTCATGCTCGGTCTGGTGCTCGGGTTGGTTATTTCCGCGACTCCATAGCCGCCGCCCCCGAAATCCCGGAGCCACAGATTACCGGAGCTGTCCACATCGCCCGCGTCATAGAAACAGACCTCCGAACAATCACTGCTGAGAAGCACCTGAACGGGGGTCGCCGACGGATTTCCGTTGGGCCAGTATTCGTACCCGCTCCCACTGACGGTATAGGTTCCAACCTTGTACTGGATTTGTTTCATGATCGCGAAGACATGGTTGTCATCGACGGCGTTGTCGGACAGCACGCCCTTAAAACTGGAACAATTGGAAACCGCGCAATCGGGTGAGTAGGAGCGCGTAAACTTCCCGTCCTTGTACTCCTGTATTACGCCGGCCTTGCCTCCGGTGACGTCGGTCACAAACAAGTTCTTCGCGCGATCGACTTTGAGCGTCAGCGGGTCACCGCCTTTGACCGGCTGACTCTCGGTCGAAATAACGTCGAGAACGCGTTTTGCGCCTGAGGATAGGCCGAAGACCTTGTTGCTCTGCTCTGCCGCTGCCCAGATCTTAATGCCGCCCGCATTAGCCTGCGGCCTCGTGAATTGGGATTGAGCCGAGTTCGGCGGTATTGCCGGCGACGTCGCACCGGCGTTGCAGCCGGCGAGAACCGACGCGAGATAGACAAAACTCAGCGCCAGGGGCGCGCGATGCGCGAAAGCATTCATAGGAATAGTCCTCCAAAAGCGCGCGGTCGTCACAGATCTTATCGCCGAAACGCTCCGAACCCTATACGTGCCGGCTCGCGTCGAGCGCCCGGCGCTGACTGATCCATCGGTCATAGGTCCTCGCCAGTGGGGCTTTTGGCCCCCTGCGTTGAGCCGTTTGCCGACGACGAAATGAGCCTGCGCGCGCATTTCCTGCCATTGGGAACCACGATAAGCTTGAGGCAATCACGGTAGGTCGGCTTTAGGAGCAAGCGATGTATTCGTCATTTAAAGGCCGGGTTTTGTGCACGTTCGCGTTTGCCGCGACACTGAGCGGTTGCGGCGGGCCCCGGGGCACCGTTGATCCCTCCGGCTTCGTCCCAAACGTGCCGGCGGTTCGTCTTGGAGGCGCGCGCTCGTGGATGTCGCCGGAGGCGAAAACCTCGAAACTCCTGTACGTCTCCGATCCCGGGACGGACGACGTTGACCTTTACTCGTATCCGAAAGGAAAGCCGCTCGGGGTGCTCACCGGATTTAACGTGCCGTGGGGACTCTGTTCCGATCGCAGGGGCAACGTCTTCGTCGCCGATGTCTGGCACTATCGGGTCGTAGAGTACGCTCACGGCGGCATGAAGCCGATCAAGACCATCAACGGTGAACAGGGCCATCCGATCAGCTGTTCTGTCGACCCGCAAAGCAACGACTTAGCCGTCGTCTACTATTTTCTCAACGAGCCAAGCCGCCACAGCGAGGTTGCGGTTTACGCCCACGCAAAGGGCGTTCCGAAAATTTATGACGGCTCGAAGATCGCCAACGATCTCAACTCGTGCACCTACGATAATCGCGGCAATCTTTTCGTCGACGGCTTATACGGAGACGCATCGATTATCATCGGGTTGGCGGAGCTGCCCAAGGGGGGCAACGAGCTCGTCGACATTTCGCTTCCCAATCACATCGGCCACCTGAGCAGCGTTCAGTGGACCGGGAACCATCTCGCGATGGGCGATCAAAGTCCAGGCGAAAACTACCCCGCGATGATCTACCAGTACGACGTCGACGGAACGAAAGCCACGAAAGTCGGCACGACCCAGCTCTTCGGAACGACCGCACTCCAGCAGTTTTGGGCTCAAGGAGGCAAGGTCGGCGCGCCCAGCGGTTCGGTTCGCCTCTACCACTATCCCGCGGGAGGTGTGCCGGTCAAGACGCTTGGCGGATTTACGAATCCATTCGGAATCACGCTGAGCATCGCGCCCAACTTAAAGGGAGACCCGGTGCCCGTGCGATACTCTTCTTCGCTCGCGTCGGGCCGTTAGCTCAGCTGGTTAGAGCGCATGCTTGATAAGCATGAGGTCCCTGGTTCGATCCCAGGACGGCCCACCAGGTTTGCTGCAGCTGTGGCGAGGCCGGAAGCTGAGTCGATGCTTGAGGTACAGCCGCCTCCGGCCCCGAACAAAAGCGTACTCCTTGGCGATGGCCGTGATCCTGAAATGATCCTGAGAGGGCTCATTTACTTAGCGCAGATATCGGTTAAACCAGTTCACCGTTTGCGTCAAGATGTCGATCTGATCCGGGACTCTTTGCGGGGCATGTCCCTCGTCGGCGTACACGACGAGCTTCGTCGGCACGCCGAGCGTCTCCATCGCGTGCCAAAACTCGAACGCCTGCGGCGCAGGCACTTCCTCGTCGCGCTCGCCCTGAAGAATCAGCACCGGCGTCTTCGATTGCTGGATAAACGTGATCGGGGAACTCTTGGCGTAAACTGCCGGGTCCTGATAGACCGACGCGCCAAAGAACGGAAGCATCCACTGATCGATCTTATTCTGACCGTAATACGATTGCCAGTTGACGACGCCGGCGCCTGCGACGATCGCCCTGAAGCGCGACGTCTGCGTCTCGCCCCACATTGCCATGTAACCGCCGTAGCTCCAGCCCATTAACCCGAGGCGGTCCGCGTCGATCGGCGCGGCTTTGAGCGCCGCGTCAATGCCGGCGAGGTCGTCCCGCCAGTCGCCGTAACCGAAGTCCTTGACGTTGGCCTTCGTGAATGACTCGCCGCGCCCGAAGCTGCCGCGCGGATTGGGCATGAAGACGAAGTAACCTTGCGAGGCCAACGCGTTGACGTTGCGGCTGCCGAAGGATGGCACCGATGCGGCCGATGGGCCGCCGTGAATCATCGTAATCATCGGATAGCGGCGCTGCGGGTCAAAATCGAGCGGATAGATGAGCCAACCCTGGTTGGTAATGCCGTCACTCTCCCACTGGAGCGAAACCGCATCACCGTAGAGTCGCTTCGCGCCAGCGTTGCTCTGCGTGATCTGTCGTAGGGCCGCCGGCGGCCCTCCCCAGACTTCGGGCGGGTCGGTGAACGAAGCGCGCACGAGCGCGACGACGCGCCCGTCGCGGGCACTCGACCAGCTCCAAAGCGATTCCGGGCGATTGGTAAGTGCGGTCAACGCCCCGGTCGAGGCATCCAAGTGCTGCAGCTGCATGGCGCCGGAAACGTGCGCTACGACGCTGAGGCTTGTCGCGTCGTTCCAGCGCAGGGACTGCACCGACAGCGGCGCTTCCGCGGTTAAGTTGCGCGAAGCTCCGCTCTGCGCATCGACGAGATAAACGTCACCGCCGGTCGAGCCGAAGTCGCTCATGATCCCGCCGATGATCGCGATACTCTTTCCATCCGGCGACCACCGCGGATCGTCGATTTGGTAGGGTGGCGCGAGCAGGTCGTGCATCGTGCCTGTCGCCACCTCGACCCGCGCGAGCCGCGCGATCCACCAGTTATTATCCCCATTTCCTTTTGCGTAGGTCAGCGCGACGTCGCGACCGTCCGGGGACCAGCCGTACTCATAGACGTAGGTATCGCTCGGCGTCACTGCGCGCGTCGCGCCGGTCGTCGCATCGATCGTCGTGAGCCGCTGCTCCTCGACCATGTTCCCGATGACGCCGACGTCGCGCGCACCCGGCGCAAGTGCGCCCGCCTGCCGATGCGCGGCCGCGATATAAAGGAACGCGAGCGTTCTACCGCTCGGACTCCAGCTCAACCGCTGCACGTCACCCCGCAAAGTCCCCAGCTGGCGGACGTGCGTACCGTCGGAGGCAGCGACAAAAATCTGCAGCTGTCCCTTCGAGCGCGCGTCGGAGAGAAACGCAATCTCGCGCCCGTCGGGCGACCACATCGGGGCCTCCTCGTCGTAGGCGGTGTTGCCGTTGCCCGCGGTTATGCGCATCCGAGCACCGCCCTCGAGCGGCTGCGCGTAGAGCGCGCTGCTTCGCATCGATCCCAGCAGGCGGTTCGAATCGTGGTACGTCTCCTCCCAAACCACGGCGCGACCGTTGGGTGCAAGGTCCACTGCGCCCAGATCGCGGACGGCGTACGTGGCTGCCAAAACGTCGCGCATCGACGGGGCGACCGCCGCAGCACAGGGTGCCGCGTTCGCTAAGATTGCGATTGCTGCCAGCTTCACAACGCAGGTCGAACGAATCATCGTTTGAACTTCGGTCTGGCGAACGTCGGACCATGCGAGAGGAGGTTTCCATGCTCTTTGACGGTGACTCGATCGTCCTCGCCGGCGCCACCGGCCGGGTGGGCGGAGCAACGTTGCGACTACTCCACGATGAAGGTGCGCGCATCGCGGTCATTTCGCGCTCGCAGGCGACGGCCAACGCCGCGGTCGACGGCTTGGACCGAGCGTTTGGCGTGGTGGCCGATCTCGCCGACTCCGATGGCGTCGCGACGGCGCTCGACGACGTCGCGGCGCGCTTTGGACGAATCGATGCCGTCGTCAATCTCGCAGGGAGAGGGAAGTTCGTCGCGCTCGTCGATTCGACGCTCGACGACCTGCGCGTCAATCTCGACGGTTTCGTCGTGCCCGCTTACAATCTCACGCTTGCGGCGTTGCGACGCATGCTGACGCAATCGTATCTCCCCGGCCGGCGTTCGCGAGGCCATATCGTGACGGTCACCGCGGGGAGCTCACGCGATCCTCAGCCGCGTTTCGGGCTCTTCGGCGCGGCGAAGGCGGCGGTCAACACCCTCATGCGCGCGGTCGCCCGCGAACATAAGACCGACGGCATCGTCGCCAACGCAGTCGTTCTCGGCACCGTTGCGACCGAAGCGTCCCGGGATTACCTTGACGAAGCGGAGTATGCCGCGGCGGCGTCGCCCGAAGAAGTGGCGCGTGTCCTCGCCTTTCTCGCCTCCGCAGCTTCCGACGGCATCAACGGTGAGCTCGTCGATCTCAACGCCCGCGAGACCGACTAGTACGGTCCTCGACTTCTGCTCAACCGCCGGCCATCGCGCCGACGACGAGAAACGGCTCGCCGCCATCGGCGACGGCGCTGGGCAGCGGCGCGTCCGGGCGCTCGTGCGACAAGTCTTGCTCGCATGCAAAGAAACGCACGTAGGCGCGCCGCTGCTGCGTCACTCGATCGCGCATCGTCCCGAGCAGCATCGGATAACGCATCTCGAGCGCGTCGAGCAACGAGCGCTGCGTCACCTCGCCGGCGACCTCGAGGCGCACCTCACCATCCACGCGCGCGAGCGTCCGTAAGTGCGCCGGCAGCACGACGCGAATCACGGCAGCGTCTGCACTTCCACCGAGAGCACCGCCGGCAGATCGCGCACGATCGCGCTCCAGCTCTCGCCCGAGTCGGGCGAAACGTAGACCTGACCGCCGGTCGTCCCGAAGTAGATGCCGCACGAGTCGAGCCGGTCGACGGCCATGGCGTCGCGCAGCACGTTCACGTAGCAGTTTCGCTCCGGCAAGCCGTTCGCCAGCTCTTCCCATTCGTTGCCACCCGTACGGCTTCGGTAGACACGCAAACGGCCGTCGAGCGGAAAGTGTTCGGAATCGCTCTTGATTGGAACGACGTAAATCGTCTGCGGCTCGTGCGCGTGCACGTCGATCGCGAAGCCAAAGTCGGTGGGCAGATTGCCCGAGACTTCCTGCCACGACTCACCCGCATCGACGCTGCGCATGACATCCCAATGCTTCTGCATATAGAGCACGTTGGGATGCTTGGGGTGCATCGCAATGCGGTGCACGCAGTGACCAACCTCGGCCTCTTGCTGCGGAATGCTATTCGATTTTAAGCCGCGATTGATCGGGCGCCACGTCTTCCCGGCGTCGTCGCTGCGAAACGCGCCGGCTGCCGAGATCGCCGTAAAGATGCGGTTGTAATCGCTTGGATCGATGACGATTGTGTGCAGGCACATGCCGCCCGCGCCGGGTTGCCAGGAACTTGCCGACGGATGCTCGCGCAGGCTGGAGAGCTCTTCCCACGAGCGACCGCCGTCGGTCGAGCGAAAGAGGGCGGCATCTTCGACGCCGGCATAGACGGTGTCGGGATCGGAAAGCGACGGCTCGAAATGCCAGACGCGCGCAAACTCCCAGGGGTGGGGCGTTCCGTCGTACCACTGATGCGTGCCCGGCGTCCCGTCGTAGACGAAGCCGTTGCCGACGGTCTCCCAGCTCTGCCCGCCGTCATCGGAGCGCTGCACGATCTGGCCAAACCAGCTCGACGTCTGCGATGCGTAGATGCGATTCGGATCGACCGGCGACCCCTTGAGATGATAGATCTCCCAGCCGGCAAAGTGCGGTCCGTCAATCTTCCACTCTTGACGTTTACCATCTGATTCCAGCACGAACGCACCTTTGCGCGTGCCGACTAGCACTCGTACCCTGCTCATCTCGACGCCCTACTCGCCCCTGTGCGCTGCATCCTCCGCGAATTGGATAGTAAATCGCTTGCGTCGGCACCGCGCGCCCGCAACGAGCTTGACCGCACTGGGCGCAACCCTATAAGCATCGGCGAGTGCACGAATGCAAGCGGCGTTTGCCGCACCCTCGATCGCACGTTCCCGGACCCGCAAGACGAGTACGCCGTTCTCTTCCGAAAATCCGGGCGATTTCGATCCGGCCTTAACGTAGAGGTGGAGCGATAGCGAGGCCACGAGAAGCGCCGCAAGAGGCCGGTCCGGGGTGCGAACGTTAGCCCCGGCTATTGCGTATCTACCGGTAAGTTCGACGGTTTCCTAAGCAGGAAGTACTCGCGGGAACGCGCCGACGGGATCATCTTGAAGGAGCGCGGCTTTTGGCCAAAGTCGAAAACGTTCTCGATGCTCGTGGAAGTCGAATCCGTCGTTCCGAGCCGCCCCAACCTAAACGCATCTTCGACGAAGCGCAGGATGCTTCCGAACGCAAAGACGGTGTGCGCAACTTTATGTGACGGCACGTATGGCGAGATGATGATGGCGGGCACCCGAAAGCCAGGTCCGCCCTGTTCGTCACGCTTCGGCGGCTTTACGGGATCGTAAAAGCCGCCCCAATCGTCCCAGACGACGACGATGGCCGTCGAGTCCCAATACGAGCTTTCGCCGACAGCGTTCACGACGCTTGCGATCCACGAGGGACCATTATCCGACGGCGAGTCTGGGTGATCGGAGTCGAGCGCGTCGGGAATAACCCACGACATCTGCGGCAGCGTTCCGTTAGATATGTCGGTAAGAATCGAGGTTTCCGGCGAAGCGATGTGCGCGTTCCACTCGCTCTTGTTACTGTAGACCGAATTGATCGCGAGGAATGCGTTCCACAGGGAGCCCGTCGCACCGAGACTCGGAGTATAATACTTCCAGGATACCCCTTTGGCGTCCAGGAGATTCTGTAGGGTATCGTAGCTGAGGCACGGGTAGGGTCCCTTATCCTTGAGATACTGGAGCGACGTCGTGATCAGCGACGTCTGCGTGTTCGGCGGCGCATTGCAGCCCCAGGGCGCACCGGTGGGGTAGTCGATGAGGCTCTGGTTGCTATTGATATCCGTGGCGCCACGGATCAGGTCTTGATGGGCAGTGAAGCTGCCGCTGCCTTGCGTCTGGAACATGTGGTCGGCGAGAACGTACTGGCGCGCCAGTGCCCAATACGATTGGATTTGCATCGGATTGACGTATTGATACGGTTTCGTGCCTTCCGGCTGCCCCGACGCTCCGCTTTGGATTAAGTTGAAACCGTCCATATTGCCGTTGCGATAGGCTTGCAGCCACGCGGGATAGACGTGATTGAGATCCAGCTTGTATAACAACGGTACTTTCGTTAGCGCGACCGGCACGCTCTGCGCCTTCTTCCCGCTGCCGGTGCGCATAAACCCTGTCGTGGTGCCGACGGCGCCGGGAAACGTCGCGAAAAGATCGTTGAACGACCGGTTCTCCTGGATCATCAGCACGACGTGCTGGATTGGAAACGGGTTTGGCGGCCGCACATTGCGTCCCACACTCGGCGCGCTACCGGAAGCGGACGATGGCGTTAGCGTCGCGCCTGGTGCACCGCACGCAGCGAGCGACGCGACTCCAGCAACGGCAACGAGTGCGCAAGAATACAAATTCCGATTCATAGCCCGTCCATCGTAACACGATTCCGCTCGACGCGGCATCGGTTGGTTTGACTAAGTAGCGAGCGTTAAACCCGCGATGTGACATTAGTCTCACCTTACTCGAACGCGAGAACGTTATTAGCGTCTTTTTAAATTTTGAAGCGCTTCGTTGGTTGCGTCTTCGCTAAGAAGCGCGCCCTCGGCAGCTAACGATGCGATTTGCATCGTGAAAATTCGTGCGTTTAGGGCGGAAAGCTTACGGTTTACGCGTCCGAGGCCAAAACTTCGCTGGCGTCTTTGCCGGCCGGATATTTCAAAATAAGAGCGACGACGGGTAACAGCATTCGTCACTGCCCAACAAGTACGACAAACGTCTGCGAAAGCGTGATCGAGCCGCCGCACTCCGTAATGGTGAGATCGATGCGCCCGACGACGGTAGCCTTCGTTCCGGCGAAGCGCACGCGATAAAGACCCACCTGATTCTTATCGTCGTAGCGGCTATCGTCGAGGACGACGTGCTTTCCGTCCGTGCAAGCGCCGAGTGCAGAAATGCCCGAAACCACGAAGAGCGCGATAGCCATTTGCGCCGGAGAAACGCATCAGGAACACCTGGATGAGTTTGTTGTCTTGGTCAACAGCACAAGAGCGCGTTGAGAAGGTCCTGAGCGTACAGGCTTTGCCGTTTTTGGAGATGAGGGGGCTCGAACCCCTGACCCCCTGCTTGCAAAGCAGGTGCTCTACCAGCTGAGCTACATCCCCGTGTGCTGCTTGCGCTATCCTGAAGCGTTCGCGCCTTTCCCGTCCTTTGGCTGCGCCCCCTGCGGTCGCTCCGCTCTGGCTGACGGCGCCGACGATGGCGACGGTGCGTGGCCTTAGTGGATGGCGATGCCGGAGGGTTCGAAGAGACCGTTCGTGACGGTCGGTGTGATTCGACGGAGGTGGAGGTTGTACGTTTTCAATGAATCGCTGTACGCGGAACTGCTTACCACGTAGACGTTGTCGTGCGCAAGCGCGATGCCACCCGGTGCTTGGTTGTGCTCCCTCGTCAAATGGAGTGGCCCGCTGCCGTCGGCGCTGTAGCTCGTAATGAAGCCGGCACCCGTGCCGTCGTGGCCACGGTTGTTGGTGTTGGCAACGTAGATGGTACCGTCTTGCGCGACGGCGATGCCGTCGGCGTCGTGTACGTCGCGAGTAATCGTCGGCGTCGTCGGTGATCCGTCGGCCAAGTACGTCGTGATCGAGCTCATCCCGTGGGGTGTATCGTTCGCGGCGTAGATTTTACCATTAGCATCAATAGCAATGCCGGCGGAGTCGACCCCAGTTCGGAACGTCGGCGCGGTACGCGTGCCGTCCGGTTTATACGTCATGACCAGGCCGCGCGAACCGTTATGCTCGCTGCTTAAAACGTAGATTTTGCCGTTGCGGTCGACGGCCAGACCGATCGGAACCGCGTAGGCGTGCTCCTTGATGGTAATCGTCGGCGTCGTCTGCGTGCCGTCTGGCTTGTATGACGATACGGTGGCGTCGGAGCTCGGACCGTTGAGCGGATCGAACGTCACCGCGTAGATTTTTCCCGTAGGCGCGATCGCGATTGCGTAGAGATAATTACCAATTGCAATCGTGGGCGACGTCTGCGTGCCGTCAGGCTCAAACGTGGTGATGGTCCCGTCGCCGATATTCGCGACGTAGATCTTATATGAAGCGCTGGTGGGCTGGACCGCGCCGGCTTGAACGCTCGAAGTCGGAACCGTCGTGTTTTCGGCCGCGCCACATGCCCCCAGCATAAGGGCGCACATCAAAGCCGGTATTGAGGCACGTAGGCTGATCATCGCGGCCACCTTTCGGTTCTCTCAGTTGCCTTGCAAAGGAGGATTCGGCGTGCGCGCTTAGTCCCTCTGTCTAGCGTCGCTCCGCCCTGGTTGCCGAGCCTTTCCCGCTTTTCGGCTACGTCGCTAAGCGCCTCCGCGCAGGATGACAATGCGGGGCCAAGCGTGAAGAGGGCCGCTCGCGGCGAGAGCCGGGGCCGTGGGGGCATAGCTCAGCTGGTAGAGCATTACGCTGGCAGCGTAAGGGTCAGGAGTTCGAGTCTCCTTGCCTCCACCAAAGAACGCTCGTTTTTACGGGCGTTTTTCGCTGCGATCGGCGTGACGCTCGGGGCCTAAGGATCTTCCTCCAAGTGCGAGCCGTTACACGCTGGCGTGAACGCCGGTGCGCTTATCGGGGTGAACGGGCGCGCCGACTGAGTGTAGTCGAACGAGTCCTGCAAGTCATCGGAGGTCGCATCGGTCGTGCCGAGGTTTTTGGTGCCGAACGTTTCTTCGGTGAAATGCAGAATGCTGCCGAACTCGTGCTGCACGTGCGAAACGTAACCCGGTTGTACGACGTAGGGCGAGATGAGCAGCAGCGGGACGCGGAAGCCCAGCTCATAGTTGTTGCGCCGGTCTGGCACGACGTGGTCGAAGAAGCCGCCCCAGTCGTCCCAAGTGACGATGATGGTGGTCGAATCCCAGTACGAACTCTGCCCAACGGCGTTGACGATGGCTGCCACCCACGACGGCCCGCCGGTGTTGCCGTTGCCGGGATGGTCGCTGTGCTTGCCGTCCGGCGTCACCCAGGAGACCGATGCCAGCGTGCCGGTCTTGATGTCGTGAAGAATCCGCTGTGGCTGGGGGACGACGAGGCTCGAATAGTTGCTGCCTTCGCGGATGTGCTGAATGGCATCGTAGGCGTGCCACAATCCCGCGCCGGTGCCGCACTGGTAGTAGCGCCAGGTGACGCCCGCCGTTGTCGTCAGCAGATCGCCGAGCGTCTGACGGTCGAAACATGGGTACACCGGTGTGCCTGACGGCGCGCCGAGCGGCTCGATCGGAATGGTTTCAACGAGAGACGAGGGCGCGCTGTCACAACCACCGTTGCCACCCCCATTGAACGGGTTGTCCAAAATCTGCCGGTCCGGGTATGTCGGCGCCGCGGAGGCGGTTCCGCTGATAAGCTCCTGGTGCGCCGGGAAGCTCGGACCTTGGTTCGTTTGGAACATCTCGTCCCCAAACGCAAACTGCGCGGCCATGTCGAAATACGGTTGCACCCCGGGTCGCGGCACGTACGCGTACGGGCAGTCGTCGTTGGGTGCGCTCTCGCAACCCGTGCCGGTAGCAACCGCGTTGTTCCAGCCATTCATTTGGCATACGGCCGGGTTACTTGGAAGGGCGTTGCACTCCCTGATAAAGTTGGCATGTTCGTGAGAGATGTCGCCGCTCCACCCCAGCCATTTCTGGTGCAGCGGAACCTGATTTCCGTTGGAGTCGAGGCCATAGTTCTGCGTATTGGCGCCGGGCAAACCCTGGAAGAGATTGTCGGTGGTTCGATTCTCCTGAATCACGATGATCACGTGGGTAATCGGGGTCACGCCAGTGCGGCGGTGCAGGAACGGCGCCGAACGGCCGCGGACGCTCGAGGACATGGCGCCCGATGACAAGTTCGGCGGCCCGGTCGTCGACGTACCCGGCGAGGCGCACGCCGATAGCAATGTCAAGAGGATGACCACAACGAAACTCTTCATTCGCTCGTATCCTTTCAATCTGCGCTGATCTCACGATATCGAGTGCTCTGGTTAAGGCTTTCTCAGCCACATTCC
Source organism: Candidatus Acidiferrales bacterium (assembly GCA_035484815.1). GTDB lineage: Bacteria > Vulcanimicrobiota > Vulcanimicrobiia > Vulcanimicrobiales > Vulcanimicrobiaceae > Cybelea. Next base: position 6,123 of record DATHOO010000239.1, on the reverse strand, counting down.
GGCCACCTCCGCGGCGTTTCGCCGCTTCAGCAATCTTCACGAGCACCTGCGCTGCTGCCATCGACGCCGGCAGCGTGCGCATTCGTGCGGAACATGTACAGCGCGATTTGCGCAGCTATTTAGAGGTGGCTGCGGCGGATCGCAGCGGCGTACCGGCGGCGCTCGCCCTGGCCGCCCAGCCACAATGGCTTGCTGGAGTGTTTGAGGCGGGTAATCCAAGCGGTCGGTCGGACGTTTCCGTGAGGGCGCTGAATCCCAAAAATCGCCGATATCAGGGATTTTTTGTTTCGGGCGACCGCTGGTTCCCTCGCCTGGGTATAAGCGGGATATGAAAATGCTACGCCACGTCAATGCCACGGTCGCGGCGATGCTGTTCATCACGATCGCCGCCGGTTGCACCCACAAGACGAGCCCTTCCGCACAGATCAGCGAGGGGTTGGCGCCGTTCACCGTCAGTCGAAACCAGACCGTCGTGCTCGTTGCCCACAATAAGCACACGCTCGGGGCCTCCGACATCAACACGCTCTCGGTCGCCTACTCCGACCTCCAAGAAAAGGCCAATGCTTACGCCAGCTTCATGGTCGAAGCGGTGACGACATCATCGTTCGATCCGGCGCGGAACACGCAATACGCATCTGACTTTGAAAAGGCGATCGCCAAGTTCGACAAAGCTTACGATTCGGTGGTTGCGACCCGGTTCCCGATCACGAACACGGCTTGGGTAACTCCATTCTCTCAGAATCTTCAGGCTCGCTGGAGTCAATACGGCACAGCCGTTGCCCAAATGACGCCGCAAACCAAGGCCGACCTCATCACCGAGCTCAAGCGCGATACCGTATGGCCGAATTTCGAGGACATCGCCACGGAGTCGGTAGCAGGTAAACCGTAAAAGCGTTAAGCGTGAGAGAGGTTGATGACGAATACGCATCCCATTATCGACGTGATGCGCGCGTTCACGCGCAGTTCTTTACGCCCAGGATTACACCGTCCACAAGGTGAAGCGCCATATAAGCGGGAGTTTGCAGAAGACTCTCACGGGCAGGGCCTTGGTTGAATCGGGATAAGGAGCGTTGATGGCGCAGGGCGTCATTTTTAAGAGGTCGATTTCTGGCGCGCGCCGAGCAGCGCGAGCAGAAGCCAACAGCGTGGGCTTTATGGCTCGATTGTTGATTCATGCAACGATTGCGCTCGCAGCGAGCGGATGTGCGCAGAGTTTACCAACGGCCTCCGCCTTCGGCACGCCGCATACGTTAGCGGGGCCACTGACCCAACATTTTTATAGCGAATGGATGTATTCGTCTCAGCCCTCCCAGAACGAGGCCGTGGTCTACAAGCGCAAGAAAAGCGGCTTCGGGCTGACGCCCTATGAAACACTGACTTCGGGATTCTCCGCCCCAATGGGCATGGTCACGACACCAGACGGTCGCTGGTACATCGCGAATTCCGGGAACTCAACTATCCTGGTTTATCGCTCGACGCGTAAGGGGCCCAAGGGTCCTAAGGCGACACTGCGCGATCCTGGAGAAGTTCCGGTCAACGTCGCGGCTACTCCGAATCAGCGCCTTGTTGCTGTTTCGAACCGCTCAACTGCGGGAAGCGGCGCCGGTAGCGTAAGTGTCTACCTGGACCGGCATGACCGACCGTCCCGAATACTCACCTATGGAAACGATCCGATCCGGGGCGAGGGCATCGCAATCGATTCGAGCGGCAACTGTTACTGGAGCTTCAACGATCCCGACAAGCTCACGGGATCGATCGTGAAGTTCGCGCGCTGCAACGGCAGCGGCAGGCTCTTCCGATCAGGAATTTTGAGGGCCGGCGGACTGGCGTTCGACCATAGCGGAAATCTGTATTACGTGGATCAACTGCTAGGAATCTTTAAATGCTCTGGGTCGTCGTGCGGGATCTTTGCGCCAATCGGTATCGGCGGGCTCGTCATTCCAACGAACATAAACTTCGATAACGGCTCGCCGCAGAATCTATGGGTCGCGGACGCCGCGGGATATATCGAGGCGGTAAACCTCCAGGGCTTAATTGCATACATCCTGGATATAATCGGCGGCGTGACCAATCCGCCAATCGGAATCGCGCCCGCACCGGGCGGCTGAAGCGCCCGAGTCCGAGGCGGGACCAGCGCGATTGGCTTTGCGAGACGCGACGACGACCCCCGAACTGGCTGCACTTCTCAGGAAGTTTCGAGTGCAAGCTGGTCTCTCGCAGCAGACGCTTGCAGACCGAGCGCTGATCAGCGTGCAAGCCGTCAGCGCACTTGAGCGTGGATATCGCAAGGCGCCGTACCGCGCGACGCTGGAACGCATCGCCGATGCGCTCGCGCTTTCGCAGGAAGCGCGCCAGAGGCTCGAGCGTTCCGCCCGATCTTCGCGCGGTCCCCGTCAGCTGGTGCCGGCGCACAACCTGCCGCGGCAGCTAACATCGTTCCTCGGACGCGACGAAGTCGCAAGAGAGATTCTCGATCTCGTCGAGACCGCGCCACTCGTCAGCATTATCGGAACCGGAGGCGCCGGGAAAACACGTGCGGCCGTTGAGGTTGGGACGAGGTCGTTAAGCCGATTCCCACATGGCGTCTGGTTTGTCGACCTCGCACCGCTCAGCGATCCGGCCTTGGTGCCACATGCTCTTGCGAGAGTGTTGCGCGTTCAAGAATCGCCCCACCGTACTCTCTACGAAACGTTGTTCTCCTACCTTGAGCAGAAAGGTCTGTTGATAATTCTCGACAATTGCGAACACGTCATTTCGGAGGCACGGCTCGTGACCGAATGGCTGCTCCGCGAATGCCCGAGCGTCGCTCTGCTTACGACGAGTCGCGAGCCCCTGGGCATCACCGGCGAGCGAACCTACCAAATCCCCGCTCTCGCCGTCCCCAAGCAAAGCCGGCCGTCGCCGCGTGAGGCCCTCAAGTACGGCGCCGTCGCCCTCTTTGCAGACCGCGTTCGCGCCACCATCTCGCGCTTTGAGGTGACCACGGAGAACGTTAAGCCCGTCGTCGAGATCTGCCGGCGTCTGGACGGCTTGCCCCTCGCGCTCGAGCTCGCGGCCGCACGCGCGAGCGTGCTATCGCCACGAGAGATCTCCGATCGGCTCGATCGAGTCTTTGACGTGTTGACCGAAGCCCAGCAAGCGTCACTCCCGCGTCACGCAACGATGCGCGCCGTTATCGACTGGAGCTACGAGCTGCTGTCCGTGCAGGCGCAGTTGCTTCTCGATCGACTCGCGATCTTTAGCGGCAGCTTTACGCTGGAAACTGCGACAGCCGTCTGCGCCGACGAAACCATTGCGCAACAAGACATGCTCGAGTTGCTCTCGTCGCTGGTCGCCCAGTCCCTCATCATGGTCGACTTCACGCACAAGAACACGCGTTATCATCTTCTCGAGGTTACGAGACAGTACGCGCTGGAGAAGCTCGTGAAGCGTGGCGAATGGCAGACGCTGGCCGCCCGGCACGCGCGCGCGCTTGTTCAGGTTGTCGCGCGCCTCGATCGAGATTGGTACGCGGCCGACGAGCGTTCGTGGCTCCGCGAAGCCGAGGCCGAACTCGATAACTTCCGGGCTGCGCTTGGCTGGTCGCTGGGGGAGCGTAACGATCTGCGTTCGGGGCGTCTTCTCGCTGGAGCGCTCACGCGGTTGCGATATTCCCTCCCTCCGGTAGAAGGAAGACGCTGGGTTCGCTTGGCGATAGACTCCATCACCGAAAAAACCCACGCAGACGAGGTTGCTCAGCTCTATATTGCCGATGCCGAGCTCTGTGGCGTGCTCGGCGAATCCGCGGCATCACTTGCATCGGCGGAACAGGCGTTACGGCTGCGTTCGGTTCTTGACGCTTTGCAAGTGGCTCGCGCCGAACACGCGGCCGGAAGCGCGCTTGCCGCAATTGGAAAGAGTTCGGAGGGCGAAGCACTTCTGAAGAAGGCGCTGGCCGCAGCCAAGCGCCTCGAGAATCGCCGGCTGCAGGCATTGGCGTTGACCGATCTTGGGACCGCTCGCTCGCGTTGCGGCGACGTCAACGGTGCGCGTCGATTCTATGCTGAAGCGCTCGCACATTACGTCTCGCTTGGCCTTGAGCGACCGGCAGCGTCAATCGCGGGCAACCTTGCCGAAGTCGAATTTGCGGCAGGCGATCCGGGTGCTGCGTTGCATCGAGCCGAAGAGGCCCGCGCCGGCCATGCAGCGACCGGGAATCGCCGTGCCGAGGCGGCCGATCTGAGCAACATGTCGGCATACCTCGTGGCGCTCGATTGTTTTGACGATGCGCGCGCCTATGCATTGCTAGCACTGGAGGCGGCGCGCGAAGTCCATACGCCGGTGCTAACAGCGTTCGTTCTGCAGCACGTTGCTGCAATAGCGGCGCTCCAGGGTAGCTTGGACAAGCCCCGCTCCGCGAAAAAGCTGGAACTGGCAGCAATGCTGCTCGGCTTCGTCGAGGCAAGGCTGAGGTCGCTTGGTGCTCACCGGGACCACACCGAACGCCAAGAGCAAGCGCGCGTCGTCGCCACGCTTCAAAGCGTATTCGGGGAGCGACTGAACACGCTCACGGCACTCGGCGCGCAATGGAGTGAAGAAAGCGTCGCCGCCGCCGCTTTGGAGCTATAACCTGACCCACACAGTTTTCTGACACAGTAAAGCCTGTATATGGGCGCCCCCGAGCTGGACCGCTAACCTTGTTGCATGCCGCACGACCATCAACGACGCGACGCAACACGCGTTGCCGTGCCTGCGCGAAAACAAGCTGGAGCCGTTCCGCATCGCCGTACTTGACGCCATTCATCAAATCGCGTGGACGGCGGCAGACACCGGCGACGTCCACTGGCTTAACCGAGAATGGTACAACTACACGGGCCAGCGACGGTTGCTGCGCACGAACCCAAGGAGCCTCACGCGGCAATGGTTGGCCGCGATCCATCGCGACGATTGCCAACGAAGCCGCGAAGCACTGCGTGAGGGGATCAGCCGCGGCGTAGCCTTCGACGTCGAGCTGCGGCTGAAGCGCGCCGACGGCGTCGCCAACTGGTTTCGCGCTTGCGTCTCGCCACTCGACGATGCGCACGGCGGTGCGAAGCGTTGGGTCGCGATCTGCACCGACATCGACGTCTACAAGCGACAGGGTCAACGTCTCGCCTTCATTGCGAAGGCTGGAGAAATGCTCGCAGAATCACTGGATTTGCAGGCAACCCTCAACCGATTGCTCGCACTCATCGTTCCCGAGTTCGGAGACTGGGCCGTTATCGATCTCTTCGATGAGAACGATCGGCTCCAGACCGTAGCGGTGATTCATGCCGATGCGAGTAAAACGCGGCTCGTAGAACGACTGCAGAAGGGACGAGCGGTCCTTCGCAAGCTTGGGCCGCTCGCTGCCGTGGCAGTTCCGCTGCGCACGCGCCGGCGAACTATTGGATCGCTCGTCGTGTGCTGGTCTGAGACGCCCCGCCGGTACGATGAAGACGACCTGTCACTTTTCGAGGCGCTTACGAAGCCTGCCGCCTTATCGATCGAAAACGCACGGCTCCTCGAACGAGAACGCGCTGTTGCTGCGGAGTTTCAACGTGCCGCACTGCCGATTGCACTTCCCGAGATTGCTGGTATTCGGTTCAGCGGCATCTACGTAGCAGCCAACGATCGCGAATTGCTCGGCGGCGATTGGTACGACGCGCTTCGTCTCCGCGATGGGCGGGTTGTCGTCTCGATCGGAGACGTTGCCGGCAGTGGGCTTGCGGCGGCCGTCATCATGTCATCCATGCGTCAAGTGATTCGTGGCGTGGCGCAAGTTCATGCCGACCCAATCGCGATGTTGGACGCTGCCGATCGCACGCTAAAAACCGAGCACCCGGATACGCTCGTGTCGGCACTTGTCGGTGTATTCGACCCCGTTGCGCTGACGCTGACCTATGCCTCCGCCGGACACCCGTGCCCGTTACTTCGGGACGCTTGCGGCGCGGTGACGGTGCTCGGAAGGAGCGGCCTTCCGCTGGGTCTACGCGTCCGTGGTGAAACGGCCGCTACTACGGCGCTACAGAGTCTTAGCCTGGTCGTGTTTTACAGCAACGGTCTCATCGAAGGAGGGCGGGACATTGTCGGCAATTACGACCGGCTGATTGCGGCAATCGCGCG
>DATHOO010000238.1:0-2445 GCA_035484815.1 Candidatus Acidiferrales bacterium | reverse complement strand
CAATAAGGCCGACGCTTGTAATGTCTTTTGGCAAGTTGGTAGTTCGGCGACGCTCAATACCGGATCAAAGTTCAAAGGAACCATCATGGCTGCTGCATCAATCTCGGTCGGCAGCGGCGTACACACTAGAGGGCGGCTCTTAACAGAGGCGGGCGCCGTAACCCTAATCGATGATAAGGTTAATAGCGATCAACTGTAAGATCAACCGGCGATTTCAGGCGCGAGGGTAAGGAAACGCGCCGAAACACCCTGATAAATGGACCACAGAAAACAATGCTTGGTCCATTTTTCGCATTCACGATGCACGCCCCCCGACGCTTGATGATGTTGCCGATCCCCCAACTGCTTCTCGCTCGCTCAGTTCCGTCATTCCAAGCAAAGGGCCAAATTGTTCGCGCGCCACCGCGTAGCACTCGCAGGCTGCCGCTTCAAGGCCGCGCCGGTCGAGAATCTTGATCTGTCCGTGGGAGTAGCTGATGTACCCTTCGAACTGGAGGGCTGCTGCGGCAGCCGTGACGCCCGAGCGTCGGGCACCTAACATCATTGAAAGATATTCATGCGTTAGCAAAATCGTGTCGGAATTTACGCGATCGTGCGTTAACAAAAGCCACCGTGCACATCGCTCATAGACGCTGTGCCTGCCGTTGCACGCGGCAAGTTGGCCGAGCATATTGACGTAAGCTTGCAGAAACCTATTCAGGACGATACGGAATTCTGCGTTACCGGCTTTCAGCAGCCGCTGAAAGTGATCGCTGCTAATGACGACGGCTCGGCCAGGAACCTGGCAATAGCTCTCGTTAGCGGAAGTCGTGGCGCCCAGCAAGAGCGGGATTGCCGAGACGCCTTCTCGCCCGACGGTCCCAACCTCAATGGAGGCGCCGTCGGACATTTGCGTTACGACTGATAGCACGGCATCTATAGGGAAGTAGACTTCGCGTATCTGACATGTTGCAGCGTAAATCGGATTTGGCGTCGCGAGAATTACAACTTGCCCTCGTTCGATAACGCCGGCTGCCCATTCGCCCTCTAGTCCTGCCAATATAGCGTTTTGCTTCAGGTCGGCTTCTGTGGGGGGCGTAGCTTGTTTACCTGCCATTAAAAAAGGGACTCCCTATGACTATTGTCGGCCTATTTCCGCGGCGTATTTAGTGAGCCGATCCCACGCCAGTGATGGCTTCATATTACCCCAAAATATGCGAGCGGGCACGCCGAGCGCCTGCTGGCTTTATGGTTAGTTCTAGCCACTTCGGGCCTGGAGAGCTCCTAAACGACGACTGGCTAGTCCTATCTGGGTCCCGGAGCCCCCCTTGGCCTCCGACACGAGCCAGGACAATGCTTAACGGCCGCAGGCGAGTAGAAGAGATTTGTTTGTCGACGATGATTCAACGAGGTAGCGTCAATGCGAAAATCGTCCCGCAGCTGCTTTCGTACGAGGAATAGCCGCAGACGAGCAGACCACCACCGCGCGTGGTGCCGTACAGCGTGTGGTTCACGTCGATCAAGCCGGCACCGCTACGGCATTCGAAACCTTAAATCGGTAAATCACGTTGGTGTCTGCGTCCTGCTCCGCGAGATACTTACCATCCCATTGTAAGCTGGCCGGACGGCCTACGCCCAATGGGACCGTTACCAGCTCGAACGACCTTTTGCCCTTCGCAAGTTCGGCCAAATCGGCCCGCCGTTTACATCGATGCCGTTGGCAAACAGGTTGCCTTCACCGTCGTACGCGACGGAAAAGCATTGGGAAAGGTCCGGAAGTGCAAATACGGCCGGGCCGCGTCGAGCTTTCTTGTACACCAACACGTTGCCCGGTCCGCTGCTCGCGCCGAAGTAGCTGCCCGCCGCGAGATTCCCGGTCGTCGGGTCGCTCGAACAAGAACCGGGAAGTCCGTAGTTATCGACCAACTGGCGGATCGGCGAGTAGCCGCCATGAGCGAACTCCCAGATGAGGCCGTCGTTCATAGGCACCCAGATGTCTCCGGTTGCGCCAACGCATAACCCGAGCGGCACGCCCGAGGAGGAGACAAAGCCAACCGGTGCAAGCGAGGGCCACGCGTACATCTCGAGCCCATTATCGAGCGTCGATATATAAAGCAGGCCTTTTTTGCTCGCATCGGATCGGATGGGGCCCACAATTCTTCGGTGCTGAGCGACAGACGGCAAAACGGCCGGTGCGAACGATTGTGAAGCGCCGCCGCATCCCGCCAACGCAACAGCCACGCCCAGGGCTAAAGCGTAACGATTACGTCCCAAGCTCTGCACTTTTGCTAGTGTCGACGTAGAGACTGTGTGCTGGCGTACCAGTTCGCTCCGTCCGGGCTGCCACCAAAGCTGTGGAGCACTTTCTCCTCGCCGCTCGGCGTGATGCTGAAAACCACGCCGACGCGGTTGTTGCCGCCCTCGAATGTCGTGCCGTAGAGCGTGCCGTTCACATCGATCAGCTCG